>JAZUED010000096.1:0-3793 GCA_045640005.1 Candidatus Fimousia sp. | reverse complement strand
ATACTATGATTTTTCGAATATTTATCCCATTGACTTTATTCTTTAATGTTTATGATGCAGACCTTGGAGAAACGGTAAAGCCGGTATTTTTTATTTATGTCAGCGTGAGTGTGGTCATTCTTTTTACAATCACCTTCTTATTGTGCCGTAAATTTGTGAAAGAGATGCCGGATGTTACAGCTCTGACTCAAGGAATCTACCGAAGCAACTTCGTGTTGTTCGGTAATACGATCGGTGAATCTCTGTGCGGACCGGCTGGTGTTGCTTTTGTAAGTGCGCTTGCATCCCTGATTGTACCTTTATTCAATGTGCTCGCAGTTCTTTTGTTTGAGACGAACAGAGGCGGTAAGGTGAAGGTTTCCGGAGTATTATTAAATATCGCCAAGAATCCATTGGTGGAAGCAGGGGTACTTGGTATTATCTTTGCATTCTTCCATATACCAGTTCCAATCTTGCTGGCTAAACCATTGATGAATCTTGGCAATATCGCAACACCTCTTGCGCTGGTAAGTCTTGGAGGTATGTTATCCTTTGGAAGCATGCTTAATCATGCGAAGATGCTTGTTGCAGCAAATACAGGTCGATTAGTTATTTATCCACTTATCATGCTTGGAATTTCTATTCTGTTTGGATATCGTGGAGATGCGCTAGTTGCGATTCTTGCTGTGTTCGCATCCCCAACGGCAGTTGCATCTGCTCCAATGGCACAGTCCATGGGAGGAAATGGTGAATTAGCCGGTGAAATTGTGGCAACCACGTCAGTTTGTTGTGTGCTGACCATCTTCTTGATGGTATTTACATTATCTAGTATGGGATTGATTTAAAGATTTGGGGCTGAATTGGTTGTTTTGAGACTTGTTTAGTACGCGATGGATTATTTTTTAGGATTTGCGTCCTGAAAAAGTGAGTGTCTGGTACGCGAATAAGAAAAGATGGATTTACGCGTACTAAGGAAAAAGAGGGTTTGCTTGTAATTAGGTACGCGTATATAAAATAATACTCAGACGCGTACCTATTTCAATAAGTCGTAGTACGCAGATTGAAGACTGTTTTCTAAATGCGTACTTAAAATTTGATTGAATTTTGTACGCGAAAAGAAGAATTTTTCTAGATGCGTACTTTTTTTGTGCAAAGTTTGTACGCGGATTTTTATTTATTTTCAGGCGCGTACTAGAATTCATAATTTGTGTTACTATTTGTAGTACGCGAAAAAGGAAATATTTCTATACGCGTCCTAATGGTATGTTAAAATGGGACGCATATGATAAGAAACACGAAAACGCGTACCATTCACCTCATTAATATGAAGACAGAAGCAATATACAAACAAACCCCGAACGTTTGTTTGAAAAAATATCTGTACATTTAAAAATTCATTTGCTATACTTAACCATAGACGAATGGACGAAGGAGGAATTAGTATGGATCATTTTGTATTACATTCAGAATATGAACCGACCGGTGATCAGCCACAGGCAATCAAGGCATTGGTGGATGGTTTTCGTGAAGGGAATCAGTTTGAGACATTATTAGGTGTAACAGGCTCTGGTAAGACATTTACCATGGCGAATGTAATTGAACAACTGAATAAACCAACACTTGTGCTTGCTCACAATAAGACTTTGGCGGCCCAGTTATACAGTGAATTCAAGGAATTCTTCCCAGAAAATGCAGTTGAGTATTTTGTGTCCTACTATGATTATTATCAGCCGGAAGCATACGTTCCTTCTACCGATACTTATATTGAGAAGGATTCTTCCGTGAATGATGAGATTGATAAGATGCGCCACAGTGCCACAGCTGCACTGATCGAGCGTAAGGATGTTATTGTTATTTCTTCCGTTTCCTGTATCTATGGTATTGGTGCCCGTGAAAACTACGCAGAGATGATGCTTTCTCTTCGTGTGGGCATGATCAAGGATCGTGATGAAGTAATTGATCAGCTGATTAACATCCAGTACATTCGTAATGAACTTGATTTTAAACGTGGTACCTTCCGTGTGAAGGGCGATGTTCTTGAAATTGTGCCGATTTCCACTTTTGAGGATGCGGTGCGTGTAGAATTTTTCGGCGATGAGATTGACCGAATCGTAGAATTTGATATTTTAACCGGTGAGATGAAGCGTTCTTTAAGCTTTGTGGCTATTTTCCCAGCTTCCCATTATGCGGTTCCGGAAGAGGAGATGGAACGAGCAATCAAGGATATTAAGGAAGAGCTTGTGGAGCGTGTTGCTTACTTTAAGGAGAATGACCAGCTATTAGAAGCACAGAGAATTGCGGAACGAACCAATTTTGATGTGGAGATGATGAAGGAGACCGGTTTCTGCTCTGGAATTGAGAATTATTCCAGACATTTAGCAGGACTTGCGCCAGGAGCAACTCCGAATACATTGATGGACTTCTTCGGAGATGATTTCTTAATGATCATCGATGAATCTCATATTACCATGCCACAGGTGCGTGGTATGTATGCGGGGGACCGTTCCCGTAAGCAGACTTTAGTAGACTATGGTTTCCGTTTGCCATCAGCTCTTGATAACCGACCACTTAATTTTGAAGAATTTGAAACAAAGATTGATCAGATGCTTTTCGTTTCCGCTACACCAAATGTGTATGAGGATGAACATGAACTTCTTCGTGCGGAACAGATCATTCGTCCGACTGGACTGTTAGATCCAAAGGTGGAAGTGCGTCCGGTTGAGGGTCAGATTGATGATTTGATTTCAGAAGTGAATAAGGAAGTGGCAGTAGGCAATAAGGTGCTTGTAACAACTCTTACGAAGCGTATGGCAGAAGATTTGACCGACTATATGCGACAGGTGGATATTAAGGTGAAGTATCTCCATTCCGATATTGATACATTAGAGCGTATCGAGATTGTGCGTGATCTTCGTATGGGAATCTTTGATGTACTTGTGGGTATCAACCTTTTGCGAGAGGGACTTGATATTCCGGAAATCACGCTTGTAGCGATTTTAGATGCAGATAAGGAAGGATTTTTACGTTCTGAAACCTCTCTTGTACAGACAATCGGTCGTGCAGCACGAAATTCTGAAGGCCGTGTTATTATGTATGCGGATCATATGACAGATTCTATGTATAACGCGATTACAGAGACAGAACGTCGTAGAGAAATTCAGGATCAGTATAATAAGGAACATGGCATCATTCCTCAGACGATTAAGAAGGATATTCGAGATCTGATTTCCATCGCAGAAGATGTGAAAGTGGAAGAAGATGTGAAAGATGCTGAATCTATGAATAAGAAAGAATTAGGAGACATGATCAAGAAGCTGACGAAGAAGATGAATCAGGCAGCATCAGAGCTTGACTTCGAACACGCTGCGATGTATCGTGACCAGTTAAAAGAATATAAGATTGCACTCAGAGACTATGATTTGGATTAGACATATCAGAGTGCATATAGATATAGAAAAGGTAACAATATGAAAAAAGATATCATTAAAATTACAGGTGCCAGAGAGCATAATCTGAAAAATATTGATATTGAAATCCCGAGAAATGAATTTGTCGTTATGACAGGTTTAAGTGGTTCCGGGAAATCCTCTCTTGCTTTCGATACCATTTATGCAGAAGGGCAGAGAAGATATATGGAATCCTTATCTTCCTATGCAAGACAGTTCTTAGGACAGATGGAAAAGCCGGAAGTAGAGCATATTTCAGGACTTTCACCGGCTATTTCCATTGATCAGAAGACAACGAACCGAAATCCAAGATCTACTGTAGGCTCAGTAACGGAGATTTATGATTATCTTCGTCTTTTATATGCACG
>JAZUED010000095.1:0-5927 GCA_045640005.1 Candidatus Fimousia sp. | reverse complement strand
GCTGAAACAGTACTTGCTGGTAAAGGCGCATCCCGTGTTCACGGTGGTGGATTTGCCGGAACAATCCAGATCTTTGTAGCAAATGAAGATGTGCCAGCGATCAAAGAAGCAATGGATGGTGTATTTGGTGAAGGCGCTTGCCACGTATTAAAAGTTCGTAAATATGGCGGTATGAAAGTAATCGCGTAATATAAAATTCGGAGAAATAGAACATGGTAACAGTAGAAACAAGAATTGCTCAGTTAGTATCTTATGGGGTAAAAACTGGGTTAATGATGGAAGAAGACCGCATTTATGCGGTAAACCAGATTTTAGAAGCACTTGAAATGGATGGCATCGGCGACGAAGCATTTGCTATCGGGGAGGAAGCAACACTTCATGAAATTTTAGAAGATTTAGTGATGGATGCTTACAATCGTGGCGTGATTCCTAATGATGGGGTTGTGCAGAAGGACCTTCTTGATACAAAAATCATGAACTGTCTCATGCCTCGTCCAAGCGAAGTGATTCGCACATTTAAAAGTAAATACGAAATTAGTCCAGAAACTGCAACTGATTATTACTATAAATTCAGCAAGGACAGCAATTATATTCGAAGAGACCGCATCAAAAAAGATATGAGATGGACGGTGAACAGCGAATTTGGTGAAATTGACATCACAATCAACCTTTCTAAACCGGAAAAAGATCCGAAGGCAATCGCGGCTGCGAAGTTACAGAAGCAGGTGAGCTATCCAAAATGTCAGCTTTGCATGGAAAATGAAGGATATGCGGGTCGTGTGAACCATCCGGCAAGACAGACTCATCGTATCATCCCAATCACAGTGAATGATTCAAAATGGGGATTTCAGTATTCTCCATATGTGTACTACAATGAGCATTGTATCGTATTTAATGGGGAACACACATCAATGGCGATCAATAGAAGTGCTTTTGTGAAATTGTTTGATTTTGTAAAACAATTCCCACATTATTTCCTTGGAAGCAATGCAGATTTACCGATTGTAGGCGGATCCATCCTTACACATGACCATTTCCAGGGCGGTCACTACACATTTGCAATGGCAAAAGCACCATATGAAAGTAAATTTGAAGTAAAAGGTTTTGAAGATGTGGAAGCAGGCATCATCAAATGGCCAATGTCCGCAATTCGTATCCGTCATAAGGATTCTACGCGTCTCATCGATCTTGCAGATCATATTTTACAGACATGGAGAGGCTACACCGACGAAGAAGCATTTATCTTTGCAGAAACTGACGGTGAACCACATAACACAATCACTCCGATTGCAAGAAAGAATGGGGATGTGTTCGAGCTTGATTTAGTGCTTCGAAACAACATCACAACCGAGAAACATCCTCTTGGCGTGTACCACCCACATGCGCAGTGGCACAACATCAAGAAGGAAAACATTGGATTGATCGAAGTTATGGGACTTGCGGTTCTTCCAGCTCGTTTAAAGAATGAAATGGAACTTCTCGCACAGTGTCTTGTGAATAAAGAACCAATCCGCAAGGTAGAAGAGTTGGTAAAACACGCCGACTGGGCAGAAGGATTCATCTCTGACTACCTTGATATCAACGAAGACAACGTTTGGTGCATCTTAAAGAAAGAAATCGGTGAAGTATTCGTTCACGTGTTAGAAGACGCAGGCGTTTACAAATGCACTCCAGAAGGAAGAAAAGCATTTGGAAGATTTATTGAAGAATTATAGAAAATTTTATGGGGCTGTCGCTATGGGCGACAGCCCTGTTTTAATGTTATAGGAATTAGTATGTGCGTCCTCATCAACCTTCCACACCAAATCTATACGAAAACCTTACAATTCCAACACACACTTTTGCTGTAATTTATGATAAAATAGAAATGTTAATGAACTTTTTTATAGGGAGAAACTATATGTGTGTAAAGAATTTATATGAGAATTTAAATATCTTACATGAAAATACAATGCCGGACCGTGCTTACTATATTCCGGCTTCAAAAAAGATGGACAATCTGGTGCATGCGCGCGAAGAATCTGATCGCTTTTTCCTGCTTTCAGGCGAGTGGGAATTCAAATATTACGAGTCAGTCTATGATTTTTCAGAAGACGATCTCCTCGCAAACCTGCCAGATACCATTCCAGTTCCATCGAACTGGCAGAATCACGGATATGATTGCCATCAGTATGTAAACTTCCGTTATCCGATTCCTGCGGATCCACCTTATGTGCCACAGGAAAATCCATGCGGTTTGTATAAAAAAACCTTCACCTATCATCCGGAAGAGGATGCACCGAAAGCGTATTTAAACTTCGAGGGTGTGGATTCTTGTTTTTATGTGTGGGTGAATGGTATGTATGTCGGCTATTCTCAGGTGTCTCATTCTACAAGTGAGTTTGATATCAGCAAGTTATTAAAAAATGGCGACAACGAAATTGCTGTTCTTGTTTTAAAATGGTGCGATGGTACATATTTAGAAGCTCAGGATAAGTTTCGAATGAGTGGCATTTTCCGCGATGTGTATATCTTAAAACGTCCGGAAAATCACATCACTGACTACCGAATCGAGACCGATATAGAAGGAAATATTGGCATTCAGGTGTCCTTCCTCGCTGACTCCATTCCGACCAAAGTGACTCTTTATGATATGGAAGGTAATGCAATCGTCACACCGGAACAGGTTGCCATGGCGGGAACACCATTTGAACTGCTTTTCTCAATGCACGTGGAAAATCCAAAGCTTTGGAACAGCGAACTTCCATATTTATATACCCTCACTTTTGAAAATGACAACGAAGTCATCACTGAGCGAGTAGGTTTTAGAGAAATTCATATTGAGGATAATACTGTATACATAAATAATCAGAAAATTCGTTTCCGTGGCGTGAATCGTCATGATTCTGATCCGGTCAATGGCTATGCCGTGACGATGGAGCAGATTAAAAAAGACCTTCGCCTTATGAAGGAGCACAACATCAATGCGATTCGTACGAGCCACTATCCAAATGTTCCGTATTTTTATCAGCTTTGCGATGAGTATGGATTTTTCGTGATCGATGAAGCGGATCTTGAAATCCATGGTGCATGGGAGCTTTATTATGACGATGTAACTGATCAGGACCGTTCTGCTCGCTGGAACGAGCTGATTACAGACAAAGATGAATTCATCGGCCCGGTTGTGGATCGTGCAAGACGAATGATTATTCGCGACAAGAACCGACTATCCGTTGTCATTTGGTCCATGGGCAATGAGGGAGCTTACGGAATCACGATCGAAAAGGCGCTCGAGTGGACGAAATCCTATGACAAAACTCGTCTTACTCACTATGAAAGTGCCTTCCACAAAGGCCGCGCCCGCAAGTATGACTATTCCAACTTAGATCTTTACAGCCGTATGTATCCATCCTTGGCTGAGATGGCGGATTATCTGGCAAATGAACCTGACAAGCCTTATATTTTATGCGAGTATAGCCATGCGATGGGAAATGGTCCTGGAGACTTGGAAGATTACGACACATTTATGGAAGAACACGACGAAATGTGCGGTGGATTTGTCTGGGAATGGTGTGATCATGCCATTTTCAAAGGCTATGCAGACAATGGCAAGCCAATTTATTATTACGGTGGCGACCATGGTGAGTCTCTTCACGACAACAATTTCTGCATGGACGGGCTCGTTTATCCAAACCGCACGCCTCATACAGGTTTAAAAGAGTACAAAAATGTCAATCGTCCTGCCCGCGTGGTGTCAATCGATATCGATGCCGGCACGGTTGTCATTGAAAATAAATTTAATTTCCTTGACTTGATCAAATACGTTGATGTAACGGGGGAAATGGTGGCTGGCGGAGAAGTGATTTCTGTATTTCCGCTCACACCAAAAGGTAGAATTCATCAGCCAGGCGTTCAGAAAATCTACAACTTTTTCTGTGGCTTAGAATCCTTTGGCAGAACATTTATCCGTCTGAGATATACATTAAAGCGTGATTTAGGCTTACTAAAAGCCGGCTTCGACCTTGGCTTTGATGAAATTGAGCTTGAAAGCTACACAGACGAAAATCTTTATATGCAAGCCATCACGGCAGAGGATGTAACGGAAGCAGACATCCAGGTCTGTGAAGATCGTCGCCATTTGGTGATTACAGGTGCAAATTTTGTATACAAATTTAGCCGATTATCTGGAGCATTCGACTCCATGGTGGTGGATGGGCAGGAATTGATGTCTGGCCCTATGGGATTTTCAATTTGGAGAGCGCCAACTGACAATGATGCAGTGATCAAGAATAAATGGTTTAAGGCAATGTATCATGTGGCAAAAAGCCGTACCTATGCGGTTTCTTACAAACTGGAAGGCGAAAACGTAGTGATCTCTGCGAAAATGGGCATGGTTGCGGAATCTGTTCAGCGAATCATGGATTTTGATGTGGTCTGGACGATTCGAAAGGATGGACTTGTGAAGCTTTCTGTTCATGCTGTGAAGAATCCGGAATTTCCGGCACTTCCACGATTCGGACTTCGCATGATGTTGAATCCTGAATTCGACCGCGTGACCTATTGCGGTATGGGACCATTTGAAAGCTATGTGGATAAGCACCGTGCATCTTACCATGGAATCTTTAGTGAAAATATCGAAGATCTTCATGAAGATTATCTTATGCCACAGGAAAATGGCAGCCACTACGATTGTGATTTTGTAGAAGTAGTGGGCGGCGAACGAAAGCTTTCCATCTGCTGCGACGAGCCATTTAGCTTCAATGCTTCTTATTATAGTGAGCAGGAATTAACCGAGAAAAAACATGCTTACGAGCTTGAAAAATCAGAAGGTGCGATTCTTCACATCGATTATAAATTAAATGGAATCGGATCAAATAGTTGTGGACCGGAACTTTTAGAAGCGTATCGATTTGATGAATGCGAATTTGATTTTGAAGTGGTAATTCGCGGATAGGTGGCGCGAGATGGGAAAGATGAAAAAATACATCGCGGTTTTACTTTTCATTTTAATCGCGTGCTGCGCCTGTGAGGCGAAGCCGCAAGAAGCAACCACAGAAACTACTACAGAAGCCACAACCGAAGCACCAAAAGCATTTACGAAGAAGGATGCTGCTGGATTATCTGCGGGCAGTGTGCTTACAAAAGAGGAACTTGATTGCATTGACGATGTAAAACAGTTCTTCTATGCAAGTAAAATCGATGACGAAACATTTGCCAGGATGAAAGGAAAGTCATACCGAAAAGGGTGTGTGATGGACCGAGAGGATCTTCGTTATGTGCGTGTGCTGCATGTGGATGGGGAAGGACGTACCCGAATCGGAGAGCTTGTGTGTAATAAGGCTTTGGCAAAAGATTTTGTTGTAATTTTTACCGAATTATATGAAAATAATTATGAAATTGAAAAAATGATGCTGGTGGATGAATACGATGGGGATGACGATGCGTCGATGGAGGATAATAACACATCGTGCTTTAATTTTCGTCCTGTTCCGGGAAGCAATCATTTATCACAGCATGCTTACGGGCGTGCCATTGACATCAATCCGCTTTATAATCCATACGTGACATCAAGGGGTTATATGCCGGATAATGCGGGGGATTATGTGGATCGTTCCAAGGATATTCCGTATAAAATCGACCGAGAAGACCTTTGCTATAAGGTGTTTACGGAGCACGGATTTGTCTGGGGCGGCAACTGGAACAGCGAAAAAGACTATCAGCATTTTCAAAAGAAACAATAAATAATGTAGCAATGTAAATACTACGGAGGAGTAAAAAATTATAATGAAAACATTAGGATTAAGACCTAAGCTTTTTGATTGTATCAAAGGATACAATGGGCAGCAGTTAACAAAGGATGTCATTTCCGGTATCATCGTGGCAATCATCGCCCTGCCACTTTCCATCGCCCTTGCATTAGCATCTGGGGAAGTCGGATCGTAGCCATG
>JAZUED010000094.1:0-8980 GCA_045640005.1 Candidatus Fimousia sp. | reverse complement strand
GAATCCTCTCATCACAATCTGATAATTTATATTCTCGTTCTTCATAAGAAACTATGGTTTTGTTTTCTTCTTCGTTTTTAGATTCTGCGATGGATTTAATTTCTTCACAGATGTGCTGCGCAATGACAGTAACATTTGCCCCAAAATCAAGGAGCACCTGCACTTTACGAAATGCGACCTTGCCACCACCAATGATTAGGCAGTCACGATCTGTGATATCAACAAACATTGGAAAATATGCCATGATAGTACCTCCTTAGGCAAGCAATCTTGTAAATACAGGCTTAAATTTGCTACAGACGGCGCTTGCTAATACGCATAATAAAAAATCTGGTGGAACGGTGATGAGGCAATACTGAACCACAACGACTGTCCATGGAACTGCTTCACCGGCATAGAGATTTTTGATTAGATAAAAGTAAATTGCTCCTACGCTATAGTAAATGACCAAGCCGATGATTGTTGCAATGAGCATGGCGATGAATGTATTTTTCTTGCACAATTCTATCATTTTTCCAATGACAAAAGCCGCAAATACAAATCCAAGAAGGAATCCAAAACCTGGTCGCAAGACGTAAGCCGGGCCACCACCTGCTGCAAATACCGGAATTCCGATGAGGCCGATCATAAGATAAACAAACACGCTTAGTCCTCCTTTTTTAGAACCAAGCAGCAATGCTCCCGCCATAACGAAGAACCATTGCAACGTAAAATGCATGGTATAAAGTGGCATCGGAATGTCAATTCGGATAAATGCACCGACAATTATTAAAGCCGCAAACATCCCACACAAGGTCAGATCTTTGGTTGTTAGTTTCATATCTTCTCTCCCTTTTTCTTTTTTATATTTTCACGTCTCTGTATTATATTTCTTATTATAACTTAGACATTTTTCAATTTCCGTGATTTAAATCACACTCTTATTTTATCATATCATATTTTCTGTTGAGACAATAAAAAAATGAGCAGCCCGAAGGCTGCTCAAAACTAAATAATTCATTTTTATTCTTCTGAAGCAAGTTTAGTCGCTATCTTTTTCCCAATCAGATAACAAATCACAGATGCTACTACAACAATCGCTATGATCATAATCGCGCAATGCATGAAATATTCATCTGGGAGCATATCAATAATCGGATCGGTTCGATAATCGAAAATCCAATAATCATTATCAAACATGATATGGTGGAAGGTCACAAATGCCCAGTCCCAGTTTAATGCGATTGCTCCACCAAAAACAGCAGGAATAATAACACTGAAAAGTCCGGTTAATTTAAGGGAACGAGCCATACGGTCACGCACTGCTTTGGCTGCCAGTTCTTCTTTTGAACCTTTAGACAGCCATCTTGCTTTATTCTGATTTCGCCACTTAGACATCTGTGAAATCCCATAATAAAACACTAACAGCCCTAAAGTCACTAATCCTGCAATCTGAAAGTTCACAAAAATCTTCTTCACTTCCATAAAATGAATTCTTGCATTGTCAGACTGTGGCAAAGTTGGCAACGTCAGAAGTTCCTCATCATTATACAGAAAATTATAATCAATCAGCTGATCATAGTTTTGCAGGATTTCTTCTTCTGAATACCCGGTTAACTGGGCTAGCTCATATTTCTTCATATCATGGACATACAATGCCCTTGTATTTAATGTAATCGTTGTTGCTACCGTGATAAAAAATACCATACCGCAAAGTGCCATAACTACAGGAAGTATCCATCTATTTAACATCTTCATTATATCACCCTCCTATTTCGAGTAACCCTTTGCAATCACATAATCCCCAAATTATATAAGAGTTCTCGTAATCTATTTGCCTAATGTACGTTCAAGCAATGCAAATGCTTTTTCATGGCCTTTTATGTTTCGGATATCGCCACTCTTACCACCACTCTTCGTGCATAAGAATGTATCACCAATTACCATCGCCTTATCAAGTGCTTTACACATATCATAAATCGTAAGCAGCGCAATGCTAACTCCAGTAAGTGCTTCCATCTCAACGCCTGTCTGTCCAGTCACTTTAACTTTACAGAAAGCATAAATGGTACGATTTTCCGGATCCTTTTCATACCAGATTTTACAACCGCTTAAAGGGAGCACGTGACACATCGGAATCAATTCAAAGGTACGCTTTGCACCCATGATTCCCGCTGTCGTCGCAACGCCAAGAACATCTCCCTTCTTCATTGTTCCATTCTCAATTGCTTCATAAACCTCTTCGTTTACTGTAATGGTTCCACAGGCAATGGCTTCTCTCATTGTTTCCTTCTTTTCCGAAACATCCACCATAATTGCCTTTCCATTATCATCAAAATGTGTTAAACCCATGTAACACACCTCCTTGCCATATTTTTCCATCATAAATTCGTCACAATGATTATATCACATTTCCCTTATTTATGACAAATTTTTCGCCCTGTGGTATACTAAATTTCAGTTAAACCAAAAGAAAAAACGTACACTTACACGCATGTGTACATAATAATTATTTACGTAAAGAGGATTTCACAATGAACAGTAAAACAATCACAAGAGAAGAATTAGCAAGATTATTTGACCACACAAACCTAAAAGCATTTGCTACTCAGGACGATTTTAAGGTACTTTGTGGCGAAGCAAAGGAACTTCATACAGCTATGGTTGCCATCAATTCCTCCCCTGTTGCATGGTGCAAGGAATTCTTAAAGGATACAGACATTCATGTTGGTGCTGCGATCGCATTTCCTTTAGGACAGATGAACATTGCCTCTAAAGTAGCCGAAACTTTAAATGCAATCGAAGATGGCGCTGATGAAATTGACTATGTTTTAAATGTTGGACGCTTAAAGATGGGCGATTTTGCCTATATTGAAGATGAGATGACACAGATGGTTGCTGCATGTCGTAAGCATGGCAAAACAATCAAAGTTATTTTCGAAAACTGTTATCTCACAAAAGAAGAAATCAAAGCAGCTGCCTTGATTGCAAAGAAGGTTAAACCAGATTATATCAAAACAAGTACCGGATTTGGCACTGGTGGTGCTACCGTAGAAGATGTAAAACTGATGAAAGAAACCGTTGGCGATGATGTATCCGTAAAAGCTGCCGGCGGTATCCGAACATGGGAAGCATGTGCTGCAATGATCGATGCAGGTGCAACTAGAATTGGAACCAGCTCTTCTTATGCGATTTTAGAAGGATATGATGAGGCACATAAATAGGTAAAAAATAAAAGGCCCTCACCATGGTGAAGGCCTTTTACCCTTTTAATTCTTATTTAAGATTTTATTCAAAATCTGATAAAGCTGCATCGCTTCTTCCGGTTCAATATCAATGCATGCACCAATCTTTGCCGGAATCTCAACTGCCTTTTCCCTTAAAATTAATCCTTCGTCTGTTAATGATGCAATAAGAATTCGTTCATCTTCCTTACATCTAGAGCGAGTAATATACCCCTTCTTCTCAAGCGCTTTTAATACTGGAGTTAACGTACCGGAATCCAGATAAAGAAGCTTCCCCATATCCTTTACACTAATCTGCTTATGTTCCCACATCACCATCATAGCAATATACTGGGTGTATGTAAGATCTAATTCCTTCAGAAATGGATTGTATCGTCTCACCACTTCCTTCGCACATGCGTAAAGCGGAAAGCAAAGCTGATTTTCAAGCTTTAAAATATCATACTGATTATCCTTCATCTAAATTTCCTCGTTTCACTCTTTTTTCATAATAATTATTTCAAGTCAAAGATCTGGCTCTGATTAAAACTCTATATTCCAGGTATTCTTAAGCTTCTACTGTTGCTTTTCCAGCTGTTAATTCTGTAATTCTTGCAACTGCACCTTCCATACCAGACTGTGCAGATGTGTAGAATGGAATGATCTTTTTGCCAGTCATATCAATGGAATCGATAAATGTATCGATGATGCTTGGTTCACGACCCCACCATACTGGGAATCCTAAATAGATTGTATCATATTTTTCAGCATCAGAAAGAGTTTCTTTCATTGCTGGTCTGCAGTCTAAGTCAGACATTTCTAATGTACTTCTGGATTCTTTGTTTGTGTAGTCTAAATCTTCCTTTGTGTAAGGTTCTACTGGTGCAATTTCAAATAAATCTGCTCCAACTTCTGCTGCACATGCTTCTGCCTTTGCTTTTGTTACTCCTGTTGCTGAAAAAAATGCTACTAATTTGCTCATCTTAATTTTCTCCTTTGCTGTTTTCAAATGCTTCTCTTGCTGCGAGTGTAAGCTGGTGTGCACAGGATGTTGGTCTTCTTCCACATCGAACGCCACTAAGCTTCTTCTCAATTTCTTCTACAGTCATTCCTTCTACAAGAATAGGAATTGCCTTTAAGTTACCATCGCATCCACCCATGAAGGAAACATTTTTCACAATATCTCCATCAAGATCCATGCTGATGATTCTAGAGCAAGTGCCCTTAGTAATGTAATCATAATGAAACATCTTACATTACCTCCTTAATCTTATTTTTCACGTCGGCAAGGCTTGCTGTAGGTTCAAAACGAGCAACAATTTCACCCTGACGATCGATTAAAATCTTAGTAAAATTCCATTTAATATTTCCATTCTTTTTATAATCCTTATCCATTTTTTTAGCGATTGGAGCAAGAATTAATTTCATCGGACCATTAAATCCAGCAAACTTTGTGTTTGTTGTAATCCACTTGTAAAGTGGAATGGCATTTTCACCATTAACATCAATTTTAGAATACTGAGGGAATGTAATTCCATATCTTCCTGTACAGAAATCATGAATTTCTCCATCTTCACCCGGAGCCTGTTCGCCGAACTGGTTGCAAGGGAAATCTAAGATTTCAAGTCCTTCATCGTGAAGCTCTTCATAAATGTCCTGAAGTTCATCATACTGAGGTGTAAAACCACATCCAGTAGCAGTGTTGACTACTAAGATTACTTTGCCTTCAAACTGAGATAATTCCACGTCAGAACCGTCCTGAGCCTTTACTGTAAAATCATAAACAGACATCTAAGTACCTCCTTCATTGGGTCATTTGCGTTGTAATTGGTTGCTTTGTGTGTAACTTTTTTATTGGGGGATTTCACACATTTGATTGTGCTTAATTTGATTGTACTCAATCTATTATTATTTGTCAATAATATTAAGGTGTAATAATTGAATATACTATTTCCAACAAATCGCTCACAATCTAGCATTTTGATATATGCATATTCTTTCTTGATATTTTCTGACTGCCGGGCGAATGTTAAAGTAATACCTGTAATCGACGGAAAGGATTACAATTTCGATAAAGGAAATAATAAGTTGCATAAACAATATTAATGAAACAGGGATAAACTATAGATAATACAAAAATAAATCACAAACAGAAGGAAGGGAAAAGAACCATGGCAATCATTTTTAACGAAGAAAAGAAGACAATTAGCTTACACACAAAGAATACTACTTATCAGATGAAGATTGGAAATCTTGATTATGTGAACCATTTATATTATGGTCCAAAGATGATGGATGCAGATTTAAGCTATATGATCATGCAGTATGACCGTGGCTTTTCCGGCAATCCTTACGACTCCTTAAAGGAAAGAACATTCTCCTTAGATGCTCAGCCTCAGGAGTATTCCACTTTACAGCAGGGTGATTTCCGTACAAGCTCCATTGAAGTAATCAATGCAGACGGAAGCTACTCTTTCAACGGCAGATACAAATCCCACAAAATCACAGAGGGCAAATATGACCTTAAAACTCTTCCAACAGCATTTGCAGCAGAAGGGGAACAGGCAGATACTTTAGAATTAGTATTAGAAGATGCCATTTCTGGTGTGGAAGTACACTTAATTTATGGTGTTTTTGAAGAAAAGGACGTAATCACACGCGCAGCAAAAATCGTGAATAAGTCAGAAGGTGATATTCACGTAAAAAAAATCATGTCTGCGACAATCGACTTTATGAATGGTGCAAATATGGATTTATTCCATTTACCAGGTCGTTACGGTCAGGAAAGACAGGCAGAAAGAAGTGCCATCACTCATCAGATTAACACAATCTGTTCCGGAAGAGGATCTTCCTCTCACCAGCAGAATCCATTTATCGCAGTTTGTGATAAAGATGCAACCGAAGATGCTGGAAATGTTTATGCCATGGCGCTTATGTATTCCGGTAACTTCTTAGCTGAAGTTGAGCTTGATCAGTACGATCAGCTTCGCATGCAGATGGGTATCAACTCCAAGAATTTCCACTACTTATTAAAGAGTGGCGAAACATTTGAAGGCCCTGAAGTCCTTATGACTTTCACAAATGAAGGATTCACTAAGATGAGCCACATTTATCACGATTTCTTCAGAAACAATTTAAATAAAAGTCGTTTCATGCATGAAGCAAGACCAATCTTAATCAACACATGGGAAGCAGCATTTATGGATTTCGATGACAAAAAGCTTGTAGAAATCGCAAAGGCTGCAAAGAAGATGGGCGTGGAAATGCTTGTTATGGATGACGGCTGGTTTGGAAAACGTGACGATGATAACTCCGGTCTTGGTGACTGGTTCGTTAACGAAAACAAGATCAAATGCGGTCTTAATGAATTAGTAAAACAGATCAATGATTTAGATATGAAATTCGGTATCTGGTTTGAACCGGAAATGGTATCTGAAGATTCCGATCTTTACCGTGCACATCCTGACTGGGTTATGGAAATCCCAGGAAGAAAAGCAGTACGAAGCAGAAACCAGTTAGCACTTGATATGTCCAGAAAAGAAGTGCAGGATTATTTGATCGAATCCGTTAACAAAATTTTAGACAGCGCAAACATTGCATATATGAAGTGGGACATCAACCGTTCCGTAACTGATATCTGGTCAAATGCTTTAGCAACAGATCGTCAGGGTGAAGTATACCATAGACACATCTTAGGACTTTACCGTGTTATGGATGGCATTATCAAAACACATCCGGACATCTTATTTGAAGGCTGTTCCGGTGGCGGTGGCCGCTACGATGCTGCTATGATGAGCTACTACCCTCAGTACTGGGTGTCCGATAACACAAAACCAATCGACAACTTAAAGCTTCACTATGGAACCTCTTTCTTATATCCGGTAACTTCCATGGGTGCACATGTATCTGACGCAAGCCCATTCGTTCCATTTGAAACAAAAGCAGTTGTTGCTATGTGCGGTACATTTGGCTATGAGCTTGATGCAACTCATTTAAGTGATGAAGTTGTGGAAGCATGTGCAAAGAAGAGCGCATTATACAAAAAATATTATCCGCTAATTTTAGAAGGCGATTATTATAGATTAACAAATCCATTTGCTCTTAGCAATTTCACAGCGTGGGAATCTGTTTCCAAAGACAAGAAAGACGCGCTTGTCAGTGTTGTGATCACAAACTTAACAGTAAATGGTCCACAGGAATACTTAAGACTCAAAGGTCTTGATGCAGCTACTATGTATAAAGTAACAGGAGAAAATGTTTCTCTCATCTTATCTGGTGCAGCATTAATGTATGCAGGTCTTCCAATTCCTAGAGAAGTGCCTGATTTCTCCTCTATGCAGTTCGAAATCAAGGCAATGTAATTAAATAATTATATAAGCTAACAAGGGCTGTCTTGCGATATGTTTTTTACTCCCATTTGAGTATCGCAGGATGGCCTTTTTTCATGGGCACGCAAAGAGTCACGAAGTGACACTTTGTTCATATAATGATGTACTTGTGGCCACAATTGCGTTAATATATATGTTAGATTGTGCAGAAATAAATTAGAAAGGACAGATGGATCATCTGAAAGAACTATGGAATTATTAATTAAAATTATTGTATGCTTTTTTGCAGGAGCAGGGGCAGGCATTGGAACAGGCTTTGCAGGGATGAGTGCAGCAGCCATCGTTGGGCCGATGTTGGCAACCTTTTTAGGTATGGCTCCTTATCAGGCAATTGGAATTGGATTAGCTTCCGATGTACTTGCCAGTGCAATTAGTGCCTGGACTTATAAAAAGAATAAGAATTTAGATGTGAAGAACAGCCTTGTGTTATTAATTTGTGTTCTTTGTATGACCGTTGTGGGAAGTTTGATTGCAAAGATGTTACCGGATCGTGCCATGGGAACAACTACACAGATTGCCATGGTATTCATCGGACTTCGTTTTTTGCTAAAACCGGTACAGAATACAAAAGAACAGATGGCAGCAGTCGGGCCACGAGAACGAATCATTAAGTCAGCGATTGGTGGATGTCTGGTTGGATTTATCTGCGGTTTTGTAGGTGCAGGCGGAGGCATGATGCTTCTCTTTGTGCTTACCTCTTTCCTTGGTTATGAAATGCATATGGCTGTTGGAACAAGCGTATTTATCATGGCTTTTACCGCTTTTACCGGAAGTGTCAGTCATGTCATGATTGGCGGAATGCCGGATGTGCAGGCAATGCTTCTTTGCATTGTGTTTACCCTTTTATGGGCACGAATCGCAGCAGTGATTGCAAACAAAGCAAGTGCCATTACATTAAATCGTGTGGTTGGTATTGTAATGATTACTACGAGTGCTGTAATTCTTGCAGTGAATTATTTAATTTAATATTTGGAGATCAGAAAAACCGCCGGTTTACACCGACGGTTTTCTTGTTTTATATGTGATATATGATATTAGTGAACTACCCCGACTTATAGAAGTCAGAGCTTCTGGGGTGCCTGTGCACCCGTTTAAGAAGTTTGATATTTAAGTTTCCACCTGATTCGTCAGGCAATCCTTATTCTTACAGGCGTGTCCACTTCGCCTCTAGTGTATATAGCATTTAAGCTAACAACATTACTTTTTCTCATGATGTTCAGTGCACCGTTCACATCTGCATTGAACATCTTTCCATCTGATGTCCTGTACAGTCCTCTGTGTATCCTCTTCCCACTGAACTTGTAATCCTTATATTCTTTTTTATTATATACTGGAATTTCATCCATATCCCAGAATGATGCCTTTGAAGTATAGCTTTCTTCCTGTTTT
>JAZUED010000093.1:0-1518 GCA_045640005.1 Candidatus Fimousia sp. | reverse complement strand
TTCTCCTTTTGTTTTATTATTTGCTTCTTTTAACTTATCGGTTTCTATGTTATGAATCATGTTAATAACGGTTTCTCTCTCGAACAAAAGAAACAATACCACCAATAATTATACCAGGAATAAGAGCAGTTAACAAATTATGAAGGATTACACTCCATACAACACCAGATATATCACAATACGATAAGCTGTATCTGTAAATACCGGCATTCGATGCATATGCATATTCTTCCACTTTGAAGATAGATGTTTTACTTGTTTTACCTTCTACACCTGCTTTTTGAACATTCTCTTTTGCATAGTTGACGATCTTTTCCTGTGCTTCTCTCATCTTGGGATTTGCTCTCCAAAATTCTAAATCAGAACTTTCATTGTGAATCCATAAATCTTCTCCTTCATGAAGGACACCGGTTGTTGGAATATCTGGATTAAACTGCATTGTGAATAATTCTTCTTCTCCATTAAATGCTGTAATCGCCTTAAGATAACAATACTCTTTGTCAATCACACAATTATCAATACGAATGCGAAAATTATTTTTATACTGATCTACAGCATCTGCAATCTGATTACGCTGTTCATCCGTGAATTGTTTATCGACATTAACCAATGAAATCATTTTCTTATAACACTCAGAACTTTCTGCACAAGAACCACTTTCCACGCCTGCCACTACACCTTCTTGTATGATACTACCCGATTTATCAATCAATACATGAGTGACAATCATATCCATATCGCTTATTTTTTTAAGTGAACTCCTGGCATTAGTCGAATCGTCTTTTCCAGTGTACAATACACAATCCGATGATGCGACATTTAACGCGTACCCTGCATTTACCTTACTCGTATCCGCTATGTCATCCATTTCGTGAGGTGCTGCCATATTTTGGATACTATTATATGGCGGTTTTCCCATCGGATTTAAGCTTGGCTTAATTATGTGCTCGATTATTGCCACAAATGCTGCAAGTGCACCGCATAAAAGTGCAAAACATATAAGCCATGCAATTGCGCATCGACGCATTGATCGTGTAATTACTTCTTTTTTCATTCTTTCTTTTTTCTCCTTTTTCTTCTACTAAGTTCATAAAATATTACCATAGTGCCAGTGAAGTGAACTATTTACATTTTGCTTCACTACAACTTAGGATTGGGGGATTGCTTATAAAAATCAACCAGGTATCAATATTTTGCCACCTAATTTGAACAACTTTAATCCGATTGGTATCAGAATTAACGTACAACAACAAACTAGTGCCAATGCCCAAATGATTAATGAAACAGGAAGACAAACTACTAACCAAAACAATGCCTTCATCAACGCACCTGTTATTTTAAATCCTAACCAAAATAAAAATGTAAGTAACGCAAGTATCACAAATGTAAGTATCATATTCTCACATCCTTTCTTTCATTTATCATCTAAAATAGACACAATAAGATACCTTTTCTCCTGATGCATGCAAGATTTTCTTTATTATACAAAGTCCTACGATTAAAAAAAAGTGTAGAAAG
>JAZUED010000092.1:0-10809 GCA_045640005.1 Candidatus Fimousia sp. | reverse complement strand
TCCTGCTGTTCTTTACGAAGAGTTGCTGTATTAATATCAAGAGAACGCTCCTGTTCTTCTTTTTCCCAGGCAGCAACGATACGGTCAAGCTTATCCTTTGCCTTTTTGTTCTCTTCATATGCTTTTTCAAGTTCCTGATGTTCCTTAACGATTCTTGCCTCTAACTTTCTGCCATCCTCGATTTCTCGGTTACGAGCAAGTAAGTTGCTGCTGTGTCTGAAGGCACCACCGGTCATGGAACCACCTGGATTTAAGGAATCTCCCTCTAAGGATACGATTCGTAAGGAATAATGATACTTTTTCGCAAGCGCCATGGCACTGTCGATGTTGTCAACCACGACAATTCTTCCAAGTAAAGAATCTACTAATTCGCGAAAACGATTTTCTGCCTTGACAAGACTGCTTGCAAGTCCAATTACTCCCGGCTCACTAAGAGCCTGTGTCTGTTTAAATGGATTACGGTTTTTCACAGCATCCAAAGGTAAGAAGGTCGCACGGCCTCCCCTTGTTTCTTTTAAGTAAGAAATCATCTTTTTCGCTGTCTGTTGATGGTCGGTAACGATGTTCTGGATTGCTCCGCCAAGAGCGGTTTCTACTGCCAGCTCATATTTACGATCCACATGGATAATATCCGCTACAACACCAATAATGCCTGGATTTTTTCTACGGTTTTCCATGACCTTTTTGATGCTGTTTCCGTATCCATCATAGCGTTCAGCCATATTAGTCAACGTTTCTAAACGAGACTGAACACGATACAATTCCTGATTTTTTCCCTGCCCCTTCATGGCAATCTCATTGCCAGAGCGGATCAGCTGACTTCTCTCTTGTGCCGCATTGTTGAGCTTTTGGGAGAGTGCAGCTTCTTCTTTTTTAAGTTTATCTAAGCTTTCGCTGCATTTTTCAAAATAAGCCTGTGCCTCAGCCTTAACCTGTTCATTCTTGGCAATACGGTTTTCCACATCTTCAATACGAAGATCTAACTGTTCACGAACGGTAGCAAAACGTTCCATCTTATTTAAGATTTCTGTTTTGTCATCTCTTCGCTCTTCCATATTGCCGGTGAGCGCATCAAGCTCATCCTTTGTTTCCTGTTTCGAAACTTCTACAGCATCTAAGGCATAGCGTTCTTCTTTTCCTGCTTCTAAATTTTCTTCTTTGCGGGCAAGCAGCTGATTCTTTTGACGCAGGATACCATTAAATTCCTGCTTTTTATCTTCTAATTCATCTTCCACACGGGTAACATTCGAATAATAATGATCTTCTTTCGCTTTTTCCGTGTTGATCTGTTCTTTTAATACCTTGATTTCGCCTTCTAATTTTTCTTTTTCTACTTTCTGCTCCTGAAGGGCAGTGCTTTCTTCTGAAATCTGCTCTTTTAAGGCAGCAAGTTCTCCTTCTAAGGCTTCGTTGCGGTATTTAATGCTTTCATATTCTCTTCTGCAGTTTCCAATATCTGCATTGATCAAATCAATATCTTCTGTCAGTTTGCGATATTCCGCATCCATGGCACCGGTTTCTAATAAAAATGCCTGAATATCTGCATTTTTTAAGGAATCCCTGTAAGAAAGATATTCTCTCGCCTTTTCTGACTGATTTTTAAGCGGTCCAACTCTAGAAGTCAGTTCTGATAAGATATCATTGACACGATCTAAGTTTTCACGCTCTTTTTGCAATGATTTTTCTGCTGTCAGTTTATTCTTTTTATATTTGATAATACCGGCGGCTTCATCAAAAAGCTCTCGCTTCTCCTCCGGCTTTCCGCTTAAAATCTTGTCTACCTGGCCCTGTCCAATGATCGAATAGCCTTCTTTACCGATACCGGTATCAAAAAACATCTCCACGATGTCTTTACGACGACATACGGAACCATTGATCAGATATTCACTTTCCCCGGAACGGTAGACTCTTCTTGCCACGGTAAGCTCTTCATAACTTACCGGCAGAGCATGGTCGCTGTTATCGAGCGTAATTGCCACATAAGCAGACCCCATCTTCTTACGAAGCTCTGTTCCTGAAAAGATAACATCCTGCATATTTGATCCACGAAGCTGTTTCGCGCTCTGTTCTCCCAAAACCCAGCGAACCGCATCGGCAACATTACTTTTTCCACTTCCATTTGGTCCTACAATACCGGTAATCCCATCCTTAAAGCGAAATACGGTTTTGTCTGCAAAAGATTTAAAGCCATAAACTTCAATGCTCTTTAAATACATGTTTCACCTGTTATGCTTTCAATTTCAAAATAGATTCATAGGCTGCTTTTTGTTCCGCTGCCTTCTTTGTTCTTCCCTCACCAATTCCAAGACTATGTCCGTTAAAATCTACACGAACGGTAAATGTTTTGTTGTGGTCCGGACCGGATTCCCCAATCAGAACGTAGTTTACGGTCTGTCCGGATTCTTTTTGTGCCATCTCCTGTAAAATGGTTTTGGCATCATAGAATAAGGTCTTGTCCTCCACATCCTGTAATAAATATTTTTCCACGAAAATCCTTGCTTTTTCATAACCGGAATCTAAGTAGATTGCCCCGATTACAGATTCAAATGCATCTGATAAAATGGAGTCTCTTTCTCTTCCGCCAGTCATATGTTCACCCTTACTTAAAAGTAAATATTTTCCTAGAGAAATATCCTTCGCACACATAGCAAGTGTGTATTCACAAACAAGAGATGATCTCATCTTTGTGAGCTGTCCTTCATTCTTATTTGGGTAAGTATGGAATAAATAATCACTCATGATCAGTTCTAAAACAGCATCGCCTAAAAATTCAACACGTTCGTTGTTTTTTGTCTTTTTGATACGATGTTCATTGGCATAGGAACTGTGAGTTAATGCCATCTTAAGAAGCTCTTTGTTCTTAAAATGATAATCGATGATATTCTCTAATTCGAGTAACTGTTCTTCGATGTTCATATTCTACCTCCTGTATTATTTATGCGGGAATGGATCCACATCCATTCCCGTATATGAAATTATTTTTTACCGAACTGTTCGCGAATCTTATCGTTGATTCCCTGTTCTTTGAAATTGATACACTGGCGAACGGCTGCCTGTACTTCCTTAGCAGTAGAATTACCATGCATCTTAACAACAAGACCATTAAGGCCTAATAGTGGAGCTCCGCCGTATTCAGAAGCATCAAATACTTTTAAAGTTTCTTTAATTGCTGGCATTGCAAGTGCTGCACCCATCTTGCTTCTTAAGTTGCTCATTAAGCCCTGTTTTAATAATTTAACGATGGTATTAGCAAGACCTTCTGCTTCTTTTAAGATGACATTTCCGACAAATGCTTCTGCAAGGATGATGTCAAATTCGCCGTCAAATACGTCTCTTGCTTCTACGTAACCGCCAAAGTTAATGCCTTCTGCTTCTTTTAATAATGGGTAAGTTTCTTTTACTAATGCGTTACCCTTTTCTTCTTCTACACCGATATTAACAAGGCCGACTTTTGGATTTTTCACGCCTACAACGTGTTCTAAATAAATAGTACCCATCTTAGCAAACTGAACAAGATGTTCAGGGCGTGCGTCAACATTCGCCCCACAGTCTAATAAAAGGGATGCACCTTTTACGTTAGGGAACATAGTCGCAAGTGGTGCACGCTTAATTCCTCTGATTTTTCCTGCCATAAGCTGTCCGCCAACTAATACAGCGCCAGTGCTTCCTGCAGAGATCATTGCATCAGCTTCGCCTGCCTTTAACATCTTTGCAGCTACGACTAAAGAAGAATCCTTCTTAGAACGAACCGCTGCTACCGGTGCTTCTTCACAGGTAATGACTTCTGAAGCATGCTTAATAGTAACCTGGTCTTTATTATATGTAAGTCCTGTTAATTCATTTTTGATTGCGTCCTGATCGCCAACTAAGATCATCTTAACGTCAGGGTTATTATTGGCTGCTTCTACTGCACCTTTTACGATTTCAGCTGGTGCATAATCGCCGCCCATTGCATCAAATGCGATACGAATTTCTGCCATGTTTTATCCTCCGCTTTCTTATATGTTTTTTATGTATATTTTGCGATGGGCTGTTCCCAGTCCATTTGCAAAAAAATGTACACTTTAACTTATTAATATTAGCACAAAAAGAAAGGAAGTACAATCCACTAATTTTTGCGGTCGTACTTCCGGTTATTATTCCTGTGGCGAATGTCACGCCAGTTTGATTTAAAAATTATTTGATAAGCATGCCAAGAATCGGCTCAAAATCAACGCCGTCTGCGTTGTAGGTTCCTTCTTTCGGGGAACGTCTAATCGCTGTCGTAATAAAATCTCTTGCTTCCGTAATAATTTCGGAAAGTGCATCTCCTCTTGCCATTCCACCAGCGACAATGGATGCGAAGATATCTCCGGTTCCGGAATAAGAGCAGCCTAAAAGCGGGGATCCCTTTAATGTCACACCTTCACGGTTGACCGCTAAATTGCCCATCATCTCTACTCCATCTTCCTTATAACGAAGACCAGTAACAATGACGTCTGATGGCCCCATCTTCATAAGATGTCTTGCCATGGCTGTCACAACATTGACTAATTCTTCCACATTGTCAATCTCCAGAACCCCTTCATAAGGCAGCTCTGTAAGCAGACAAAGCTCTGTAAGATTCGGTGTAATGATGTCGGCTTTTAAAGAAAGCTCCTTCATCAGCTTACAAAGGGTCGGCGTAAACATATCATATACCTTTCCATCATCACCCATAACTGGGTCAACGAGCAGGAATGTATCTTCTTCTTTAAAGGTTTCGATAAAGGATAAGATATTTCGAATCTGTTGTTCGCTTGCAACAAATCCGGTATAAATGCCATCAAAATGCACCTGCATCTTTTGCCATTCTTCTCTGAAATATTCCATTTTATCGGTGAGGTCATCCATATAATAGCTTGGATATCCGGTCTGCGCAGTCAGCACTGCGGTCGGCATCGGACATGGTTGCACGCCCATAACCGAAATGATTGGAAGGGCTGCTGTAAGGGAGCATCTTCCAAACCCGGATAAATCCTGGATGACAGCGATTTTTTTTGTCATATTTTAATCCTCGTATTTTTCGCAGTGAACCTTGCTCATATCCACATCTGCTGCCATCTTAGGAGCAGGATTTTCTGCCGGCATACCTAAAGATAACATCGCTGTGATCTTAAAGTGATCTGGAATATGAAGCTGTTCTTTAATGTAGCTTTCTGCACTTCTTCCGTCTGGAGCAACACGTTTATGTACCTGAACCCAGCAGCTTCCAACGCCTAAAGAATCTGCCATTAAATGCATAAAAGACATAGCGATGGAGCCATCTTCTGCCCACACATCCTGTTTATCTCCATCTGTTAATACAACAATTGCTGCATCTGCACCCGCAAGCATTCCAGGTCCTGCCGGTCTGCATTTTGAAAGAGTTTCTAACATTGCTTTATCTTTTACTACAACAAATTCACAGGCTCTTGCATTATGTCCGGTTGGTCCAAGTAATCCCGCCTGTAAAATCATCTGTAAGTTTTCTTCACTGACTGGTTCACCTGTGTATCTACGAATACTTCTGCGGTGTTCCATGATGTTTAATAAATTCATTTTATCTATCTCCTAATTTTGTTTTTCCTCGTATCACCTTACAGAATATCAAAAATCCTGTACTTTTGCAATTTGGTTTATCCTTGAACCTTGCATTTTATGGTAAAATAGAAACAACTATAATGTATAAGGGAGTTGATCATTTATGACACTAAAAGAACAGATTAAAGGCTACCAGGAAGAGATGTTAGAACAAATTGCGCGTCTCGTAAAATATGACTCTGTACAGGGGGAAGCACTTCCTGGCAAACCATTTGGCGAAGGCCCTGCTGCAGTTCTTGCAGAAGCTCTAGCTATGGCTGAGGAAATGGGCTTTGAAACCGTTAATTTAGACAACTATTGTGGCTATGCCGAAATCGGAGAAGGCGAAGAAATCATTGGTATCGTTGGCCACTTAGACATCGTTCCGGTTGGGGATGGCTGGCATTACGATCCACTTTCTCTTACTTTCGACGGCGATAAAGTATATGGTCGTGGAACAACTGACGATAAAGGGCCAGTTGTTATGGCATTATATGCGATGAAGATCATCCGCGACAGTGGCATCAAATTAGGTAAGAGAATTCGTCTCATCATGGGATGTAACGAAGAAAGCGGTGCTGCCTGCATGGAATATTACACAAAAGTAGCGGAACCGGTTACATTAGGTTTTACTCCAGACGCTTCCTTCCCTGGTATTTATGGTGAAAAAGGGATCATGGGTATGATGGCAACAAGCAAAAACACAAAGATTGTGTCCATGAACGGTGGATTTGTCTTTAATGCTGTTTGTCACCAGTGTACAACCGTAATTCCTGCCGGTGAAGTGGATGTGGATGCATTAAAATCTGCCCTCTCTGATACAGCGTTGGTTTCCTTTGATGTAACTGTTGACGACGATCAATCTAAGCTCACTATTTCTGCGGAAGGTATCGCTGCTCACGCGAGTATGCCTGAGCTTGGTGTAAATGCTGCCGGATGCACAATGCAGGCTTTAGCAGCGGCTGGATTTGAGGATGAATTTGTTAGTTTTTACAATGATCATATCGGAAATTCCTGCGATGGTGCAGGCTGCGGCTTAAAGCTTTCTGATAATTATGGTGTGCTCACGCTTAATAATGGTATCGTAAAAACAGAAGACGGCAAAATCACTGCTGCCCTTGATATTCGTTTTCCTGTTACTTTAACGGAAAAAGATATGCGAAAAGCAGTGGCACCTTTCATGGATCTGCCAAATGGTTCTATCGAGATCATTAGCTGTTTTGAACCACTCTTCTTCCCTCCAGAATCCCCACTTGTAAATGCTTTAGTTGGAGCTTATGTGGATGTAACAGGCGATACAGAGAATAAACCTGCTGTCATCGGTGGCGGCACTTATGCAAAATGTATTCCTGGCATCATTGCATTTGGCCCTGAACGCCCAGGTGTGGATTATCACATCCACAACGCAGATGAATTTATGTTAATTTCTGAAATGTTAACCGCTACAGAAGTTTATGTGAAAGCAATTGAAAATATGCTTGAGTTATAAACACAATTCTTCCTTTGTTGATGTCAGACAACGAGCATTGTGGTATACTATAGCTTAAGACAAGACAAAAAGAGAGGTCCTGACATGAACAATTGGAAAGAAATCTATCAATCAAAAGTAACTACGGCTGAGGAAGCAGTGACTCATATCCAGGATGGCGACCTGGTAGTAATCGGCCACTTAGTAGGTGCGCCACTTGAAGTCATTGACGCCATGGTAAAAAACTATAAAAACTATAAGAATGTAACAACCACATCCATGCTCACAAGCGACGACCAGCCATATGCAAAACCTGAATATCAGGGACATTTTCATCCTTGCCCAATGTTTCTCGGGAAAGAGACAAGAAAAGCAATGGCAGCAGGCTATGCGGACTATATTCCGACTCATTTTTCTGATGTTCCTTACCTTTTAGAAAACATCAACAAACCTGATGTGGCTCTGATTGTCACTTCTCCACCGGATGAAGATGGCTATGTAAGCCTTGGTCTGACAGCAGATTATACACTTGCTGCGGCAAAGCTTGCGAGAACCGTTATTGCGGAAGTAAATCCGAACTGTCCATATATGTACGGGGATACAAAAATTCCAGTTTCAAGAATTGAATGTATTGTTGAGACAAATCGTGAAATTCCGGCTGCACCGAAAACAAAAGTGGGTGATATTGAGCGTGCAATCGGTAAGAATGTTTCCGAACTGATCAAAGATGGAGATTGCCTTCAGATTGGTCTTGGTGCCATTCCAGATGCGATTTTAGAATTTCTGACTGACAAAAAAGATTTAGGCATCCAGTCTGAAATCATCGGCGATGGCGTAAAGACTTTATATGATGCTGGTGCCATCACTGGTGCAAAAAAGGAAATTCACACTGGCAAAATCATCGCAACTGCTCTCTATGGATCCCCATCTTTGAATGAATGGGCAAACAAAAATCCAATGTTTGAGATTTACCCAATCGATTACACTAACGATGTGAGAGTCATTTCCCAGATCAGCAATTTAGTCTCCATCAATTCCTGCCTGGCAGTGGATTTTACCGGTCAGGTGTGTGCAGAACAAATCGGGGACATGCTTTACAGTGGTGTTGGTGGACTGAATGATTTCGTTCGCGGAGCAAGAATGTCTAAGGGTGGAAGATCAATCATTGCCTGTCCTTCTACTGCAAAAGGTGGTACTATCTCAAAAATCGTGCCAAAATTTGCAGAAGGAATGGCTGTTTCCGTAACCCGAACGGATGTGGATTATATCGTTACCGAATATGGGGTGGCAGCACTGAGAGGACGCTCCTTCAGAGACCGTGCCAAAGCACTCATCGCCATTGCCCATCCTAAATTCAGAGAAGAATTAAACGCTGAATATAAAAAGATCTTCGGATAACATAGGTGCTTCGCACACTTTGCGAACGAATTCCAGATAAAGATAAAAACGAAAAAGAGGCTGTAAAACAATGATTTACAGCCTCTTTTTAAGTTTTATTTTACACAGTCTATTTTACTTTAATTGTGTATGTTCTTGTAGCTTTAGAATTCATAGTAACTTTGATTTTGATTGTACCTTTTTTCTTGCCTGTTACTTTGAATTTTAAAGGATTCTTTGTATTCTTTGTTACTTTTGCGTATTTAGATCCAGATGTAACTTTAATGGATTTTACTTTATCATGTTTTGCGCAGTCGATTGTGTAAGTTTTGGATTTTTTCACTTTCACAGAATCTTTGATTGTAAGATCAGTTGTGAATTCGCCATTTAAGTTATAATCACAGTCTTTACAAGAATAGAAATAAGCACCATCATAGTTTGTATCCCATGCAAATGTGTGTGCCACTTCTCGATCAACTCTCATTGTGTCTGCACAATCTTTACATTCATAAAAATCAGATACTGTGTGGAATTTTTCATTAGATTCTGCATAAGTAGCTGTGTCTGCACAATCAACTACAGAATTTACTAATACACCTTTATGTTCTGTTCCTTCTACTACATCTTCTGCTTTTACATTAACATTGATAGATAATGTTGCAAGTAACACAAATGCGAATGCTACTGCTAAAAATTTCTTTGTTTTGTTTAATAATGTCATCGTTCGACCTCCCATAATATATTTCTTTATAAAATTATTATAATTGGTAGCGTGTCATAATTACATCTTTATTTGTGTACATTAAAAAAAGGAACCAGATTTCTCTGATTCCTTTTTCTTAGCGTAATCCGCTCATATTTTTTTAATTAAAAAAACACTAGGTTAAAATGGGTTCTGTTCCATGGTATCAAACCCATAACCCGCTCAAAAAATAATAATTATTTAACTGTGATGATTTCTTTCTTGTTGTAAGATCCACAAGCTTTACATACTCTATGAGGCATCATTAATTCGCCACATTTGCTACATTTTACTAATGTTGGAGCACTCATCTTCCAGTTAGCTCTACGTTTATCTCTTCTTCCTTTAGAAGATTTATTCTTTGGACAGATAGACACGGTTTACACCTCCTTAAAAATTTTTAAGATATCTTGGATCACCGCATTGCGGGAATCTTCTAATTTCACTGCTGAGGGCATAGTGATATCTCATTCGCTAATACCTCAGACTTGTCTATTATATCTACTACATATGGGTTTGTCAAGCGGTTTTCAATCAATTTCTTGATTTTATTGCACCACTATTCCACAACCAATTCACATCTATTTCACAATTAATCCACAACCGACTTTTGCTTATTCGTCAATTTTCATCTGATCAAAAATCGCCTGCAGCCCAGCCATTCTAGGGTCTGGAACAAATGTATCGCAGCCACATGCACCCTTATTCAGGTTCTTGCCACACTTAGGGCAAATGCCTTTGCAGTCGTCCTTGCAGAGCACCTGCAGTGGAATCTGCATTACGAGTTCTTCGTAGATATATTCATCAAAATCCAGATCATTACCACTGATAAATGCTTCTTCATTCCATTCATCAGTTTCATCGGATCGGTTATATTCTTTGTCAAATGCTACTGTAAAGTCCATAGGTACGGTCTCTAAACAACGAGCACATTCAAGATTTAAAGTCAGCGTTGTTTCTCCTTTTAAATGAATGCAGTTTTTGCCGATATTTGCCGCATGAAAACGTACCGGTTCTTTTTTTGCGATTTCATAGTCACTTCCCATAAAGGAAACGCTGTCCATATCAAGTTCTAAACAATAGTCTTCTTCAAAATTTGGTGTAGATAACACCTGGGATAAACTAAATAACATCTAAGTCTCTCCTTTAATTTTTTTGTACATGAATAACAGAGCCAGGGCATCTACCCTGGCTCCGGATAATATTTCTTAATTTAAATGTTCGTAAAATTATTTAGCTAAAGCAGCTGTATCACGAGCGATCATGATTTCTTCATTTGTAGGGATAGCTAATAATGTTACTTTAGAATCATCTGTAGAGATGATTGCTTCTTCGCCGTGAACGTCGTTCTTAACTGGATCAATGTATGCTCCTAAGTATCCTAAGTATTCAGCGATAGCTGCACGGGATTCGTCATCATTTTCACCAAGACCAGCTGTAAATGCGATTGCATCCACACCGTTCATAGCTGCTGCATAAGCACCGATGTACTTAGCAACACGATATCTATGTACTTCTAAAGCGTTAGCAGCATTCTTGTTTGTGTCAGCTTCTGCACGAACATCACGGAAGTCAGAAGAAATTCCGGATAAACCAAGAACACCAGATTTCTTATTAAGTACGTTCATAACTTCTGCCATTG
>JAZUED010000091.1:0-2442 GCA_045640005.1 Candidatus Fimousia sp. | reverse complement strand
AAAAAAATGACAAAAACAAAAATCTGGATTACCGGATCAAAAGGCAGAGTTGGTAGAGCTCTTCGCAAGCTTGCAAAAGCAAAAGGCTACAGCGTATATACCTCTGACAAAGATTTAGACATCTCTATCGTAGAAGATGTTAACTCTTACGTTAAGGTTTATCGTCCTAATGTAATCGTTAACTGTGCAGGTATCACTGACCTTACTTATTGTGAAGAAAATCCATACGATGCTTTCCGCATCAATGCAATTGGTGCAAGAAACTTAGCTGCTGCTGCTCAGTCTATCGGTGCTAAATTTATTCAGGTATCCACTGACGATGTATTTGACGGAACAAGCCCAAATGCACTTAATGAATTCGAACCTGTAAATCCATACACTGTTTATGGTAAATCCAAATTAGCAGGAGAAAACTTAGTACGTGAATTAAATCCTAAACACATCATTGTAAGAAGCTCCTGGGTTTACGGAAGTGCCCCTAACTGCTATGTTTCCAAGTTATTAGAACGTGCAAAAACAGAATCTGTGATTCAGATTCCTAATGATCAGTTTTCTTGCCCAACAAGTGCATCTGAACTTTCCAAATGTATCTTAAAATTAATCGAAACAAATGAATACGGTGTATTCCATGCTTCCTGTGAAGGTGTAGTAAGCCGTTATCAGTTTGCAAGAAAGATTATTGAATACGCTGGATTAAGTGATGAGGTTTCTGTTGAACCAGTACTTGCTACTGCTATGGATACTGGTATTGCAAACCGCAGCCGTTACACAATCTTAGATAATATGATGCTTAAATTAACAGGTGCATACGAAATGCCTAACTGGGAAATTGCACTTGCTGAATATATGCAGAGCATTAAAAAATAATTATATATATTATATAGGAGGTTAAAATATGCAGAAAGAAAAGAAAAAACTGGGCCTCACCACCATAATCTTAATCGCTCTTGTTTGCGGTGCTTTATTTGGTGCGGTTCTCCACTATGCAATGCCTGCCGGATACTTAAGAGATACAATTATCGTTGATGGTATCTTCTATGTATGTGGACAGGGCTTCATCCGTCTCATGCAGATGCTCGTTGTACCTTTAGTATTTTGTTCCCTCGTTTGTGGTTCTTCCGCAATCGGTGATACAAAAACTCTTGGTAAAGTAGGTGTAAAAACACTTGTATTCTACCTTTGTACAACAGCATTAGCTATTTCCGTTGCTTTAGGTTTAGCTACTCTTACAAACCCTGGACGTGGTCTTGATATTTCTTCCGTACAGGCTGGTGATGCTACAATCGCTGAAGCAACATCATTTGCTGACACATTACTTAATATCATTCCTAAGAACCCTATCGGTGGTCTTGCTGAAGGTAACATGTTACAGATCATCTTATTCGCTATGATCGTTGGTATCCTTCTTGCAAAAATGGGTGAAAAAGCAGACGTTGTATCTTCCTTCTTCGCTCAGTTCAATGACTTAATGATGGAAATGACAGTTTTAGTTATGAAGATTGCTCCAATCGGTGTATTCTCTCTTATTGCAAGAACATTCTGTCAGGTTGGTTTTGATGCATTTATCCCAATGTTAAAATACATGGCTACTGTATTCGGCGCTTTAGCTGTTCAGTGTCTCGTTGTTTACATGGCATTACTTTTCATCTTTACAAGATTAAACCCATTCAAGTTCCTTAAGAAGTTCTTCCCTGTAATGATGTTCGCATTCTCTACAGCTACTTCTAATGCAACAATTCCATTATCCATCGAAACATTAACAGAAAAGATTGGTGTTTCTAAGAAGATTTCTTCTTTCACAATTCCTCTTGGTGCTACCATCAACATGGATGGTACAGCGATCATGCAGGGTGTTGCCGTAGTATTTGCTTCCCAGGTATACGGTATCCACTTAGGATTAACTGGTTTCTTAACAGTAATCGCAACTGCTACATTAGCTAGTATCGGTACAGCTGGTGTTCCTGGTGTAGGTCTTATTACATTATCCATGGTATTTGCTTCTGTAGGTCTTCCTGTAGAAGGTATCGCTTTAATCATGGGTATCGACCGAATCCTCGATATGACTCGTACAGCTGTTAATATCACTGGTGATGCTGTTTGTACAACAATCGTTGCATTCCAGGATAAATCCTTCGACAAAGAAGTATTCAACTCTGATTCTGGCAGCGATGATGATGAATAGGAGGTGCTCCTATGAAAAACATGAAATTCACTGGTATCCGTCGTCTCTTTGCGATGATGCTTGTTCTGGTTTTTGCAATTTCCATGCTTACAGGATGCTCCACTTCTAAGGACGCTGCTGATTCTAAGGATGCTGCTTCCGATGAAAAAGACTATTCCATCGAGATTACAGATGATATTCAGGCAATCATTGATCGTGGACAGTTAATCGTTGGTGTTAAAACTGACGTACCTGGCTTTGGTTATTATGATAAAGAAACA
>JAZUED010000090.1:0-9836 GCA_045640005.1 Candidatus Fimousia sp. | reverse complement strand
GATTTGCCACCTCTTCGGAAATACCATTTGCAATACAACCAGGAACCCCCTCGTCCGGATTACCGTATACGAAGTTTTTACGCTCCTTAAGCATAACATCGGCCTTCTTCTTAGACATGGCACGACGAACAAGGTCGCTTCGACCAAGCGTATAACCAGCTAACTTCATTACAATCTGCATAACCTGTTCCTGGTATACAATACAGCCATAGGTAGGTGCAAGAATCTCTTCTAATTCCGGACAGTCATAGGTGATATTCTCCGGATGGTTCTTGCCTTCAATATATTTCGGAATGAAGTCCATCGGACCTGGTCGGTAGAGCGAAATGCCCGCAATGACATCTTCTAAGCTGTGCGGACGAAGCTCCTTCATGAAACTCTTCATTCCAGCACTTTCAAGCTGGAATACACCCTCACATTTGCCTGCACCAATCATGTCATAGACTTTAGAATCATCCATATCAAGGTGATCGATATCGATGTCTCTTCCAGTGTTTTTCTTAATTAATCGAACCGCATCCTGAATAACGGTCAGGGTACGAAGTCCTAAAAAGTCCATCTTAAGAAGCCCCAGTTCTTCGATGGTTGTCATCGTAAACTGAGTCGTGATTGCATCCTCAGATGCACGGGAAAGTGGCACATATTCATCCAATGCCTTCTGGCCGATTACAACACCGGCTGCATGCATGGAAGAGTGTCTAGGAAGCCCTTCTAAACGCATCGACATGTCAAGCAAATATCTTGTCTCAGAGTCAGTCTCGTATGCATCACGCAAGTCTTTCGAATTCTTAAGCCCCTTCTCGATGGTAATATTTAATTCATTCGGTATCATCTTTGCGATGGAATCCACCTTGGCATATGGGATATCAAGCACTCGTCCCACATCACGGATAACCATACGTGCAGCCATGGTACCAAAGGTTACAATCTGAACTACCTGTTCTTTTCCATACTTTTCTACTACGTAATCGATGACCTCCTGTCTACGTTCATAGCAGAAATCCACGTCAATATCAGGCATGGATACACGTTCCGGATTCAAGAAACGTTCAAAGAGCAGCTGAAAACGGATCGGATCAATATTGGTGATACCTAAACAGTAAGATACAATACTTCCCGCAGCGGAACCACGTCCCGGTCCAACAGCAATTCCATGGTCACGTCCATAACGGATAAAATCCCACACAATGAGGAAATAATCCACGTAACCCATATTCTTAATGGTATTTAATTCAAAATTAAGTTGTTCCTGCAATTCGGCAGGCGGATTCTGACCATATCGTCTGACCATCCCATCACGACACAGACTCTGCAGATAATCAAATGCATCCGCATAGCCTTCTGGGATATCAAATTTCGGCACTTTCTGAACGCCGAATTCAATCTCAACATTACATCTTTCAGCAATTTTATGTGTATTATCAAGCGCTTCTTTCGCATACGGAAAGAGCTTTCTCATCTCTTCTTCTGATTTTACATAATACTGACCGCCGTCATAACGCATACGGTCTTCGTCAGAAAGCTTCTTGCCCGTCTGGATACAGAGTAGAATATCATGTGCCTCCGCATCCTCTTCTAATATATAATGGCAGTCATTTGTCGCAATCATCGGAATGCCTGTATCCTTAGAAAGCTTTAACATTCCTGTATTAACGATGGTCTGTTCTCTCAGCCCATGATCCTGTAATTCCAGGAAGAAATTCCCCTCTCCAAAGATGTCCTGCAAATGATATGCTGCTGCTTTTGCTTTTTCATAATCATCGTGACGAAGAGCGGTTGCTACTTCTCCTGCTAAACATGCAGAAGATGCAATAATCCCTTCGCTGTATTGTTCTAACACTTCATAATCCACACGTGGTTTATAATAGAAACCTTCTGTAAAACCACGGGATACAATCTTCATTAAATTGTGATAGCCTGTATCATTCTCTGCAAGGAGAACAAGGTGATAATACCCACTCTCACGAACATGACGAGATCCTCCGGTAACATAAACTTCACATCCAATGATCGGCTTAATCCCTTCCGCACGGCATGCCTTGTAAAAGTCAATGACACCAAACATAACACCGTGATCCGTAATCGCCACGCTGTCCATGCCAAGCTCTTTCACCCTTTTGGCTAATTCTTTAATTTTACTAGATCCATCCAGAAGAGAATATTCTGTATGGAGATGTAAATGGGTAAAACTCATAATGTTCCCTTCCTTATAGCGGTAAATCGCCGGCAGAATCTGCCGGCGCATCTTTGCAATCTTTTATAGTTTTATAGTATTCCTTAATAATCTGGTATTACTATAATATATCATCTAACTGTACACCAATCTGGACATGATAATAGGAACCAAAATCTTCAAATCCAAGATAGATTTCACCATCGCCATCAACTGCATAGTAGTATTGATGTAATTTGATGATTTCATCATACTTATCTTTCGTGTAGTCCATGCCTGTTTCATCAGCCATTCGTTCTCTCAAATCAGCTCCCATCTCATCCAAATGAATCTTCTCATCAAGATCAATGGTTTCTAAGGTATTATTATCTACAAGATAAGAATGAATGATTCGTGGCTTGTCATTATCATCTTCTTCATGAATGATAGCACTGTAATTTTCATCAAAATAAGTCAGATACTGATTAAAATTATATTCTTTATTGGTATCTCTGCAAGCTTCGGCTTTTGCCTTCGCCTCAGCCGCAATTTTTTGCATTTCCTTACCAAACCCTGTGGTTGCCATTATATCATCCTGATCTGCAAAAACACTGTAGGAGTAGCCGGAATAATATTGATATCCTTTGTATTCCCAGTCAAATGAATCACCTTCATAGTAAGAACGAAGGGAATACTTTGCATCCAATCTGTCTTCATTATAATCGTCTGTTTCATTTCTTATATCAGAAAAATATCCATCTGGTAAAACCGTCTGTGGATGATCTCCAAAAAGATCCTCCATCTGATCAATAATATGTGTTACCTCTCCCGGAATCTGTATATCAGAATTTCGTATAAATCCAAACAGGAAACCAAACAAAGCTGGAATCATATTAAATATGATAAGAAAAATCACGATCCATTTGACCGGATTTCTCTTTCTTTTCACTTCTCCATTCTGACGACGACGGTTCTCTCTCGCATTTTGTCTGAGTTCTCTGGCTTTTTCAGTCTTATGAATATCTCGTTCTGCTTTCTTCTGTTCACGAAGGACGGAATCCACGAATTCCCCAGAGTTTACGGATTTCTCATGAATGCCCGGTCTTACAAAAAGACTTCCAATTGTATTAAAAATCCCACCGATTCCACCATGAATATCACGGTCAATGCCTCGGTCAGATACATAATCACCCTTAATACGATATCGTTCAAGCTGTTCTTTTCGATATGCTTCTTCCTTCTCCGGCTCACAATAAGTACACCAGTCTCAATTTAATACGCGCCCACATTTTGGACAAAATTTAAAATATTCTGGCATAACCTGATTCCCCCTTTCTTACTCTAATTTTAGCATAGTTTTTTATTGAAGGAAATGTTTTTACCGATTGATATTTGATGTCAAAAAGCGTAAGATAAACTTGACTAAAAATAAATTCATACGAGGTATATTTTATGAAGAAATTGAGTGAATTACTGGCAAAAATCCCTTACACTCTCGTAAAGGGTAGTTTAGATACAGATGTCTGCGACATCATTTATGACTCCCGAAAGGTAGTAAAAGACTGTGCATTTCTTTGTATCAGCGGTACAACCGTTGATGCACACAAATTTATCCCGGATGCAGTGGCAAAAGGTGCTTCTGTTATCATCGTAGAAAAGGATGTAGAAGTGGAAGGCGATGTTACAGTTGTCAAAGTAGAATCTGCAAGACAGGCACTTGCATTTCTTGCAGCTGCTCATTTTGACTATCCTGCAGAAAAGCTTACTACCATCGGTTTAACTGGTACAAAGGGTAAAACAACAACTACTTATATGGTAGAAGCAATCCTTAAGCACGCCGGCAAAAAAGTTGGTGTCATCGGTACAATCGGTGCTGTTGTAGACGGCAAACAGTATAAGACCAATAATACGACTCCTGAATCCTATGAAGTTCAGTATTTAATGAGCGAAATGGTTAAGGCAGGCTGTGAATATATGGTTATGGAAGTTTCCTCTCAGGGACTTATGATGAACCGTGTCGATGGATTTGACTTTGATTACGGCGTATTCACAAACCTTTCCCCTGACCATATCGGACCAAATGAACACAGCTCCTTTGAAGAATATTTATATTACAAATCTCTCTTATTCCAGAGATGTAAGGTTGGGTTCTTCAATGCAGATGATAAAAACTTTGATCAGATGTTAACCGGTCACACATGCGAAGTAAAAACCTTCGGTTTTGCCAAAAATGCAGATTTACGTGCATCTAACGACGAATTATTTGCACAGGATGGAGAACTTGGAATTAAATTTGACTTAAGTGGCGATATCAATGGACCAATGATCGTTAATATTCCTGGTAAATTCAGTGTATACAACGCATTAGTTGCTTTATCCATCAGCAATGCACTTGGTGTTCCTGTGGAAGATATGCAGGCTGCACTTAAAGTCATCAAGGTTAAGGGTCGTGTAGAAATCGTTCCTATTTCCAAGGATTTCACAATCTTAATCGACTATGCACACAATGCAATGAGTATGGAAAGCATTTTAGAAACCCTTCGTGAGTACAACCCTGGCAGACTCATTTCCTTATTCGGATGTGGAGGTAACCGTTCTAAGCTTCGTCGTTATGAAATGGGCGAAACTTCCGGTAAAATGGCTGATTTATCCATCATCACAGCTGATAACAACCGTATGGAAGCAATTCAGGACATTTTAGCTGACATTAAGATTGGTCTTGCTAAGACAGACGGTAAATTCGTGGAAATCGAAGATCGTACGGATGCAATCCACTATGCAATCGACAATGCGAAGAAGGGGGATATCATCGCTTTACTTGGAAAAGGTCATGAAGAATATATCGATGAATTAGGTTCTAAGCGTTTCTACAGCGAACGTCAGGTCATCGAAGAATATGCAAAAGAAAAGGGAATGATCTAATATGGAAAATATTACAGTAAAAGAGATTTTAGAAGCAACAGGCGGAAAGCTGCTTTGTGGCTCTAGTGATAAAGTAATTACACATTTTTGCATCGACTCTCGTCAGGCAGACGAAACTTCTTTATTCGTGCCAATCATCGGTGAACGAGTAGATGCACATAAATTTATGGATGGAACAATTGCAGCAGGCGCTGCTTCTCTTACAATGGAACACGATTCCTACGAAGCAGACCAGCCAGTTATCAAGGTTCCTGATACCATCAAAGCTATGCAGGATCTTGCAATCTGGTATCGTAACAAGATGGATCTTCCAATTGTTGCCGTTACCGGTTCTGTTGGTAAAACAACAACACGTGAGATGATTACCTGTGTATTAAAAGGCAAATTCAAAGCATTTGAAACAAGCGGCAATCAGAATAGCCAGATTGGGGTTCCTCTTACGATCGATAAGATGAGCTACTCTGATGAAATTGCAGTTTTAGAGCTTGGAATGAGCGAACGTGGTCAGATCACGATTTTAACAAATATTGCCCAGCCTAATGTTGCTGTTGTAACAAATGTTGGAGTTGCTCATATCGAGATGTTAAAGACACGCGAAAATATCTGTGCTGAAAAATTAGATATCCAGAAAGGCTTAAAAGAAGGCGGCGTGATGTTTATCAATGGTGATAACGATATGCTTTCTGCTCATGCTGCACAACTTGTAAATCATCCATTTAAGTTCTATGGATTTGGCGAAAACTGTGACATCCGTGCCGTTGACGTTAAAGAAATCGGCGGACAGACAGAATTCACCTGTCTCATGGATGGGGAAGCTTATCCGGTTGTATTGAATTCTCTTGGCGACCACATGGTATTAAATGCTCTTGCAGCCATCGGTGTTGGTGCTCATTTTGGTATTCCGGTATCCGTTGCAAGCGAACAGTTATCTGGATTTAAAGGTCAGCGCCAGGATATCCGTGAAAGCAATGGGTATACCGTAATCGATGACACTTACAATGCAAGCCCAGACTCCATGAAAGCAGCTCTTAGCATCTTAAATGGCATGAATGGCAAAAATAATAAAATTGCAGTCATCGCAGATATGCTTGAACTTGGACCAAACTCCCCTGATTACCACAGAGAAGTAGGCGAATATATCGTTGGTACATCCATCACAGATGTATTTGCTGTTGGAGAAATGATTGACTATGCGTTAGAAGCAATCCGCGAAGGTAATACTGATATCGCAATTCATAAATTCGAAAACAACGAAGAACTGACAGCTGCGCTGAAAGACTTTGTAAAAGAAGGCGATGCAGTGCTTCTTAAAGGTTCAAATGGAATGAAATTAAAGCAGGTGGCTAATCAGTTATAAGGTTTTATGTATCCCTTATCGTGTAATGTTATTGCTTCTTGCTGAAGAAAAAAATATGAACAACTAGCATCCATGTTTTCTTTTTGCTTATTGAAGTGTTTTTTGAATCATGGACATCTATCAAGAGGGTGTATCCCACTTACGTACGTTAAGACTACGTCTTTCCGTTCGTAGAGGGGATACACCCTCTTTCTATCTGTTCATGTCGCAAAAAACACTTCGCAACAAAGAAAACAGGGCTTGAGTTGTTCTAAAAATTTTTTCTCTATGCGTTTGTATAAGTGATGCAAGCCAATCGAACTATAACTGATTAGCCACCTGCATATATTATCGATTTTTAAATGTGCCAACTAACTATGGGACGGATTCTATATTGATAAATATTGAGATTTTAAGATTTTTCATGATCAAAACACATGTTATTTAACAAATCACTTCTTGTTTTAATGACAAGGACGGTTTCTTCCAACGCATGAAGCAAAAAACACTAGAACTACTACATTCAGGTTTTCTTTGCTGCTAAGTGTTTTTTGTTGTATGGACAGATGAAAAAGGTGTATCCCGAATACGAACGGAAAGACATAGTCTTAACGTACGTAGGCGGAATACACCCTTTGAAAGATGTCCATACTTCAAAAAATACTTTCAATAAGCAAAAAGAAAACATGGATGTTAGTTGTTCTTGTTTTTTCGCTTTAAGTTGTAAGAAACCGTCCTAGTCAAATTAAAACAAGAATTGATTTGCTAAAACTTATTTGTGTTTCTTATTATTAAAGATCCACTGTCCAATCTTCTTAACAACTCCAAAAATCTGTTTCAGTCCAATCTTCACTTCAATGACTGCTTTTTGGCTCGGAATCCAGACGCTGACATTTCCGCCTCTTACGCGGAATTCTCCCCAGCCGTCTTGATTAATCTGCACGCGGCCGAGATCTGGATTTAAGGCGTCAACGAAATATTGTCCGGCGTGGTGCTTGCCGACTTCCATCCATTTCGAGCCTTCCGGGCCGTCAGAACAGAGTAATGCAAGACCATTTGCCTCATTTTCTCCTTCGCGGGTAAATCCTACTACGTCAAAGTGGTCGTAATAATCATGTTGCATGCCGTGGGCATGTGTTTTTCGAAGTTTCATTAAGGTATTAAGCTGTGCCACTGGTTTTACTTCGTGTCCAGGTTCATTTACACCATAATAATCGCCGTAAAATACACACGGAATACCTTTTTCCTGCAATAAGATGATGGCATAAGCAATCGGCTTAAACCAGTCAGACACCCAGGTTCCAAGTGCCTGTCCTGGCTGGGTATCGTGGTTGTCGACAAATGTCACTGCATGCCAGGAGTCAACTCCGGTGAGGGTATTGTCGAAAAGCTTCGCCATGTCAAACTGACCATTTGCATTGGAAATATTAGCAAAATTCATATGCAATGGCACATCGAATAAATTGATTTTTCCCTCTGTCTGGTGAATATAGTTTCGAAGCTTTCCAAGATCGCCACTCCAAAATTCCGCCACGGTAAATGCTTCTTCACCAGAAAAATCACGAATTTCCTGAATCCAGTCTTTGTAAAAACCAGCACTCATGTGCTTGACTGCGTCCAAACGGAATCCATCCAAATCCGCAAAATGATAGTACCATTTGCCGAATCGGATCAATTCTTCGCGTACTTCCGGATTTTCTAAATCGATATCCGCACCCATCAGATAATCGAAGTTACCATTTTCATTATCCACGTCTCGTGCCCAGTTTTTCCCTTCAAAAAGAAAGATCCCGTTACGCCCCTGACCGTCACGTTCCGTGTAATCCACGCTTTTGAAATGATTGTGGTTCCATTTGAACGGACTATAGGCATCACCACGGCCATCGAAGTTGAACTGGGTAAATGCTGTCGCATGGATTTGATCGGACATTTTAAAGTCGCGGTTGTCATAAGCTACTTCATAGCCTTCAACCTCTTCTGGGCCGTCCGCACCCATCTTATGATTTAACACGATATCGGCCAACACCTGTACACCATGGTCGTGGAAGGCACGAATCGCTTTTAAATATTCATCTTTTGTTCCATATTTTGTCGGAATGGTTCCCTTCTGATCGAATTCGCCAAGATCATATATGTCATAGACACCGTATCCCACATCGTTCATGCCTCCCATACCTTTATAAGCCGGCGGCATCCATACCATGGTCACCCCTGCATCGGCAAGCTCATAGGCTTTCTGGCGGAATCGATTCCAGTTCTTTCCGTCTCCTGGCAGATACCATTCGAACATCTGAAACATCATTCTATTTTTCTGATTCATAATCGTAAGTCTGACGTTTTCTCGCCATTTCATCACTTTCTAAATATTCATCGTAAGTTGTTAATTTATCGATTAACTGACCATTTGGAAGGATTTCCATGATACGGTTAGCCGTTGTCTGCACAATCTGGTGGTCACGGCAGGCAAATAACATTGCGCCAGGAAATGCGATCATACCATTGTTTAACGCTGTGATTGCTTCCATATCTAAATGGTTTGTAGGTTCATCGAGAACAAGGACATTTGCCCCGGAAATCATCATCTTAGATAAGAGGCAACGAACCTTTTCACCACCGGAAAGAACAGTTACGTCCTTCATGCCGTCTTCACCGGAGAATAACATACGACCAAGGAATCCTCGTACGTAGGTCACGTCTTTTTCATCGGAATACTGCATCAGCCAGTCTACGATTGGCTCAGATACGGTAAATTCTGCGTTAGAATCTTTTGGAAAATAAGCCTGAGAGGTTGTAACGCCCCATTTGTAAGTACCTTCGTCCGGTTCCATCTCGCCCATGATAATCTGGAATAAAGTAGTCTTTGCAAGTTCATTTCCTCCGACAAATGCTACTTTGTCTTCGCGGTTGATCATAAAGCTGATGTTATCAAGCACTTTTACACCGTCGATGGTTTTGGAAAGTCCTTCAACGAGAAGAACATCATTTCCGATTTCACGGTTTGGCTTGAATGCGATATAAGGATATTTTCTGGAAGATGGACGAATCTCTTCTAACTGAATTTTATCAAGTGCCTTCTTACGTGAAGTAGCCTGCTTGGATTTAGAAGCATTTGCACTAAATCGTGCGATAAATTCCTGTAATTCCTTGATCTTATCTTCTTTTTTCTTGTTCTGTTCCTTCATCTGACGAATGAGGAGCTGGGAAGATTCGTACCAGAAGTCGTAGTTTCCGGCAAATAAGCTGATCTTTCCGTAGTCAATATCTGCAATCTGTGTGCAGACTTTATTTAAGAAATATCGGTCATGGGATACCACAATGACAGTGTGATCGAAGTTGATCAGGAATTCTTCTAACCATGCAATCGCGTCTAAGTCAAGGTGGTTGGTCGGTTCATCGAGGAGCAAGATATCCGGATCACCGAATAAT
>JAZUED010000089.1:0-9851 GCA_045640005.1 Candidatus Fimousia sp. | reverse complement strand
CAACTTTTCTCCAGTCAAAATCGATATAGTGTTTAATGATTTCCATATCGTGTTTTAAAAGCTGTCCGATGGAGCCTTCCATAGTTCCCTTCTTTTCGCAGAATTTGCTGTAGGAATTTTCATCGGAAGTTAATAAGTAGGCAATGTATACATGCCATAAATTGCCCTTGAAGCCTCTCTTCTGAGCGGTTTCTACAAGGCCTGCGATGCCATCAAATACAAGAGTGCCAACCTCTGTCTGATCCATCTCTTCATAGTGGTCAATCACGCGGGATAGATTAGCAAATGTTTCGTCCTCGCGAAGACCTCTGTAAATGATTAATTCATAAGCGTTCATGTGATTTTATCCTCATTTCTACTATAATATCTGTAGTTAATAACCCTATATTAATATTTTATATTTCTATATTCTTTCAATATTTCTTAGGTTTTTCTAAAAGTTTCCTAAGATTTTAAAATCATGCACCTCTTCACGAATGCCGGAGAGAGCATTTTCCACCTCTGGGTCGGTTAGATTACCCTGTACATCAATATAAAAACCATATTCCCACTGGCGTCCTGGAAGTGGGCGGGACTCAAGGTTTGTCATATTGACACCGTTAAACATAAAATGTCCTAAAATGCTGTGAAGACTACCGATTTCATGAGGAAGGGAGAAGCTGATACTAAGCTTGCTTGCATCCTTCTTGTAAATCTTCTTTTTGGAGAAGATAACGAATCTTGTTACATTATTGGATTCATGATTGATCTCTTTCGCAAAGATTTTAAGACCATAAAGCTTTGCTGCATATTCAGAGCAGATGCAAAGATGTCTGTTATTTCCATCTTCTTTGATCTTCTTTGCTGCAATCGCTGTATTAGCTGCTTCTGCTCTGCCCCAGTTGTAAAAATCTAAAAATGGTTTGCACTGTGCAAGTGCCTGTGGATGAGAATAAACAGTGGAAACATCATCAAAATCCGTGTCCGGAAGACCAGCTAACATGTGTTTGATGTGTACCTTTTCTTCTCCAACAACACAAACATCGTGCTTTAAGAGAAGATCGTAAATTCCGCTGACGGTACCATTTGAACTGTTTTCAATCGGTAAAACACCATAATCGGCTTCCCCGTTATCAAGTGCGATCAAAACATCTTCAAATTTTGGTACGAAAAAGTTGTCAATTTCCTTACCAAAGAACTGCATCATGGCTTCTTCCTGATAAGCACCTGGAATTCCCTGATATACAACCTTTGTATCATCTGTAATTGGAAGCTCTTTTACTAAAGTAAACATGTCTTTAATATAGTTATCTACCGGCTTGATAATGCTGTACTGATAACGTCTTCCTAAAGACATCAGCTGTAAAAACAGTTCCTGTAAAGGACGTTCAAATTTTGGTTCATCTAAAATAGCAAGGGCACGGGAAATCTTCGCCTTTTCTCTGGCTGGATCAATGATTTCCATGTCAGAATCTCTCTTTAAGAGAGCCACCTCGCCCTGATAATTCATTCTCTGTTTGAACAGTTCGATAAGCTGTTCATCAACTGCATCGATATCCTTACGAATATCCTTTAATTCTCTCATTTCTATAATTCCTCTTTTAATTCCATGATGGATTTGTGAAGCACCGGATGGACAAAATCCGGAGCAATCTGGCTAAGTGGACTTAATACAAAGTCACGAAGCGCAATCTCTTTATGTGGGATGATGAGATCTTTTGTATTTAAGATCAGATCATCATAGAATAAAATGTCTAAATCCAGGGTTCTTGGTCCCCAGTGAATTTCACGTGTTCGATTTGCATTCTGCTCAATGACATGAAGGGCATCTAAGAGTTCAAATGGCTGCATAACAGTAGAAAGTTCTACACATCCATTTAAAAAGTCATCCTGCTTTACCCCACCATATGGGGCAGTTACTAGGTAGTCAGACACACGAACCACTTCCATAAATGGATGTTCCCTCATCTCTTCTACTGCCTGATCAAGATAGGCTTTTTTATCACCCATGTTTGAGCCAATGCTTAAAAATACTTTATGGCGTTTTCTTGTGATTTCCACAGAAACCGTATCAAGGGGCAGTCCCACAGGTGCCCAAGGCTTTTTGATCTCGATCTTCACCTGTAAGATGAGTGGAAACTTCATGAGAAGGATTCGGGCAACATTCTCTGCTAGATGCTCTAAAAGTGCATGCGTATGAGTCGTTGCATATTCTGTCACTACCTGACTTACTTCTGCATAGTTGACCGATCCGCTTAAATCATCACTTAAGCAAGCCTTCATCATATCCACTTCCATCTCAATATTAAATAAAAATTTCTGTCCTAATCGGTTTTCTTCTGGTAATACTCCGTGGTTTGCCATAACGAGCAGGTCACGGATTCTGATATAATCTGCCATAAATTACTCCTGATTTAAGATTGCTTCTGTCATCTTAAGAGCACGATAGTTCATCTCCACATTGTGAACACGGAAGAATCGGCATCCGGACATATAGCCCATTACGGTTGTTGCCATGGTTCCTTCTTCTCTTTGATCAACCGGGAGATCTAAAGTCATGCCGATCATTCTTTTTCTTGATGTTCCAAGAAGTACATCTACGCCAAAATCACAAAGTCTTCCAACTTCTTTTGTAATCAGACGATTCTGTTCTAATGTTTTTGCAAATCCAACGCCTGGATCTAACATAATTTTATCTTTTTCAATGCCAGCCTTTGCTGCCATATCCATAGTTTGTGCTAAATCAGCCATCACGTCATCCATGAAATTTTTGTAATCCATATCGTGACGGTTGTGCATGAGACAGCAGGCAACCTTTGCATCTGCGATGACCTTTGCCATTGTGCCATCCCACTTAAGTCCCCAGACATCATTAATCAGATGAGCACCAGCCTTAATGCCTTCAATGGCAACTGGTGATTTGTATGTATCTAAGGAAATGGTTGTATCGAAGCGGCTTTTAATTGCTTCAATTACTGGTACAACTCGCTCAATTTCTTCCTGATCTGAAATTTTTACATGATCTGGTCTTGTGGATTCGCCACCAACGTCAATGATTGCTGCACCTTCCTTAATCATCTTTTCAGTCTGAAAGAGAGCATTATCTAAATTATTATAGTTCCCACCATCGGAAAAGGAATCTGGAGTTACATTCAAAATCCCCATTATATATCCCTGACGGCTTGTATCAAATACTTTATTTCCTATAATCATAAGAATACTCCTGTGTTTTTTTGTTCTTCCGGCCAGTTACATTCACTTCTAACCAGGCAGCTTCTGCACGGTCTAGATAATTTGTCGGCACGGTATAAAAGCTTTTGAAAATCGTTATGCTCTTCTTTGTATCGTCTATGTCCGAGAATGGCAAGAGAGATTTCTTTAATCTCTTCTTTACTGTAGCCACAGTCTTCTAAGATGCCTTCCGCCAAAAGTGCTCCCTCAATTTCATGAGGAACTCCTCTTTCGTACTGTGCCTGCTTGCCGATATCATGAAGCAATGCTGCTCCATAAATCATATCTCGGTCTAGATCCATCTTATTTTCAAGCGCAAGAATGTATGCGATTCGAGCAACCGAGAGCAAATGCTCCCAATCATGTCCACAATAGACTCTTCCCTCTTCGCATACTTTAATGCGTTCCATATATTCCTGTAATTTTTTATGCTTCGCTACCTTTTGGTATCGTTCCATGTTTTTTTGCTTCCTCTATATCTTTCATAAATGACAATGATCCAAAAATCAAGATGACGTCATCTTCAGATGCCTTCTCAAGCACTGTCTTTATGGTTTCTTCCACGCTGCCGACCACAAACACATTCTCATAATAAGGGGCTGCTGCCTCAGCAAGAAGCTCCTTCTTTAATGCTCTTGGGCTGTCTGACTCCACTGCATAAAAATCATTGCAATACGGAGACATAGTACGCAGAATTTTATCATATTCTTTATCTTTTAATACACCCATTATATAGAAAATTCTTTTATTTGTAAAATTCTTTTCCATAAAATCAGCCAGTCTAAGGGCTGCATCTTCGTTGTGAGCACCATCACGAATCATAACCGGATTATGACCAATTACTTCTAAGCGACCTGGCCAGTAGGTTCTACGAAGCCCCTCTTCGATTTCAAAAACACCCATACAGAAGAATTTTTTCAGATGCTCGAGCACTTCGATAACGGTAATGGCATTATAAATCTGGTGTTCACCAAGTAATGGAATCGTGATTTTGCTGTAATAATGACCATCTGCAGTGCGGTAGGAAAAGCTCTGCCCTGAAAGGTCGGAACTTAAGATATGAATGCCATCAGCATTTGCCATAGTAAGTCTTGCATTCTTTTCTTTTGCTTCTTTTTCCACCACATTGTATACAGTATCTCCAGATGGATAGAGTACTACGTCCGTTCCTTCTTTGATAATGCCTGCTTTTTCTGTCGCGATTGCTTCTAAGGTATCTCCTAAAAACTGCATGTGGTCCATGCTGATGGATGCTAAAATTTCAACCAATGGCTTTTTGATAATATTGGTAGCATCTAATCGGCCACCCATCCCGGTTTCTAATAAAACAACATCCACTTTTTTGTCACAAAAGTAGGAAAATGCGATTGCCGTCTCCACTTCAAAGCTGGTTGGATGTGGAAAGCCTGCTTCTTCAATTTTTTCTGCAGCTTCTTTTACCTTTTCCACCTGCGCAAGCAGATCTTCTTCACTGATCCACTGCGTATTAATCTGAAATGCTTCTCTCACATCGAAAAGCTGTGGGGAGTGATAACGACCGGTTGTATATCCGCTGGTGGATAGTACGCTTTCAAGCATCGCTAAGATGCTTCCTTTTCCGTTTGTTCCTGCGATGTGGATGACACGAAGCTTTTCCTGCGGATTGCCGAGTGCTTCAAGAAGTCTCTTGATACTGTCAAGTCCCGGTACGCTTCCATATTTTTTAATATCGTTTAAAAAGTTGATTGCTTCTGTATATTTCATGTTTTTGCTCCTGATAGTCGGTACGATTGCTAACTGTTTTTATACGTTTGCCTCAGCGTAAATACGTTTCGGAAACATTTGCTCCTAGATGAGAACTAACTTGGCGAAATACGCCGCATAGCAGATGAGCATGATGATGCCTGCCGGACGACCAAGTTCCTTTTTGCGCACGGATAGAACGAATAAAAGGACTGCCACCAAAATACCTACGATGGCATCGAAATTGAATTCTGCCGCAAATGAGATTGGCTTAATCAGCGCGGTTGTTCCAAGTACGAATAAGATGTTAAATGTATTGCTGCCGATGATGTTACCAACGGCCAAATCTACCCGGCCTTTTCGTGCTGCCATAACAGAGGTTACAAGTTCCGGAAGGGATGTTCCAAAAGCAACGATGGTAAGACCGATGATACGGTCGCTCACGCCAATGACTTCTGCAATGCCGGTCGCACCATTTACCGCTAAGTTACTGCCAACAACGATACATGCGATGCCTAAAACAATGAAGAAAAACAGTCTTGGCATGGTGTCTTTTTCCGTAAGCTCCATTGCTTCTTCTGCTTCTTTGGATTTGGAAAGAATGATGAGATAGATAAAAAATCCAATGAAAAATGCCCATAAAATCGCACCATCAAAACGACTGATCACGTCCCCTGTCTTTCCAAGGAAGAAAAGTGCTGCGGAAATGACGATCAAAAATGGCATTTCATATATTACGGTTGTTTTCTGAATGTGCATATGGGCAATTGCTGCGGTAACTCCGAGAATTAAAAGCACGTTCATGATGTTACTTCCAAGAACGTTTCCGATACTGATTCCGGAGCTTCCCTGAAGTGCGGATGTGATACTTACGGCTGCTTCCGGTGCACTTGTCCCGAATGCAACAATCGTAAGTCCGATTACGATCTGTGGGACGTTAAATTTGGTTGCTACTTTTGAGCTGGCATCAACAAATGCATCTGCGCCTTTGATGAGCATCACAAATCCTACAACTAAAATGATGAAATCTATGATAATAGAACTAACTACATTCATGCTTATTCCTCCTCGTTAATATTGGCTTTGAGTGCTGCTTTTACTAAGCGGAACACACAAAGAACAGCGAAGATAATACCTACACCGATGGTTGCCATACTTACAAATTTGTTTGAATAGCCAACGATCATGATCAAACCTTTTCGGAAAGTGAAAATACCGAAAATAGTGAAGATGACAAATGCAATGACTTTAAGCGCTGTATCGGATGTGTTATTTTTGAGCATAAATCCAAGCATCATACCTAAAATGTCTGCTGCAAAAAGCCCGATGGAACATGCGATCCAAACGATAAATGCATTTTGAAGGCCTTCATTTGCGCCGAAAGTAATAGCGGTAAGCTGTGTTTTATCTCCAAGCTCTGCCACAAAAAATGTTAAGAATACAGCAACCGGAGCAAAAGCTAACACCCCTTTCTTGCCACCTTCCTCTTCATCGTCATCATCATCACCAATGGATGTCAATGCAAAGTACAGGAATGCAAGTGCAGCTACTAATTTGATCAGCCAGTCTGGAATAATTGCACTAACTAAACCACCTGCTAAAACCGCAATTCCATTCAGCACTAAAATTGCCGCTGCCGTTCCAAGTACAATATCTCGAAGCTTATATCTTGAGGTCATTCCCACAAGCATAAGCTGTGTTTTATCTCCCATTTCTGCAATAAATTCTGTTAACATGATCTTTAAAAATAATAACATTGTTTTTTTCTCCTTTTGATTGGTTTGTGGGTGTGGCGCATCTTTGCTCCACACCGGTCGGCTCTTGAGTGGTCCCCTGGATCACCCGCCCTGGAGGTTTTTAATTATCTGCACATAAATGTGCAGATAACTAAAAAGACCCATATGCGCTTGCCTTTTCCTTTTTCAGGGTGCCAAAATCTAACCGGCACAAAAAGCCAAGCGCACATGAGTCTCATTCATTAAGATATGCCAGGTAATACTCTCGATCTACTACCAGAATGTTGACATATCACGCATCCATTGTGTTTGGTTGATGCGCAAACTACTCCCTCAGAGCGTTATATATGTTTTTTATTTAGTACTCTTCATACATTATGTACGTTTTTATACTTTAATAATTATAATCCTTTTTTCTTGATAAAGTCAATATGTGATGTTAGGGAAGTTGGATTATGGATGAGTGGTATTATTTTAATTGTTATGTAAAATAATGCTCAATTATTTTATTTAGCACTTCAATATCTAGCCCTTTCCCTTCAACTTCAGCAGTAAACAGGAGAGATTCTCCTTGTAAATAACCGGCTCTTTGATATTGAGTTAATTTATTAAAATTATTACGCATATATTCTGGATTATCGAACAAGCCTAAATGTTCTAAAATATAAACTCTTCTTGTTTTTTTATTTAAAACCATGAAATCAGGATAAAATGTTGTATAGCTATCGATATCGACTGGATACTCATAGCGATAAGGAATACCAGCAGTAAAAAGACGGTCAGCTATGATTTGTTCAGACTTTGATCTAACATGTTCACCATTTAAGGTATAGTAAGGATACGCTTTTTGATAAGAATTGTGTGATGTACTCTTCTGAAACATCCAAATTTTGGCATAATCTTCATCTGAAAGCACATAAGGTCTTATCATCGTTTTTCTAACTGGATTCATACTTGTATAAATATCGCCTAATTCTTTAGGTTGGTAATTATTCAGTAATTTCTTAATGCCATCAAGTTGTTTTCTAGCATGATAAAGCAAACTTGTTTCATAATCGCGCTGTGCGATTGCATACGCAGTCTTATGTTCATTCTTTCTGAGAAATTTATATGGCTCTTCTTTCGTTCTGCGATATTGTATAGAAATCGGCATAGTTTTCTTTACTTTAATCTGACCTTTGATATGTCTGTATTTAGATCTTTCAACTTTCGCAATCAAAGTTTCTAATTCCTCTTTCTTTTTTAATAAGGATTCTTCAAGATATGGCATAAATGCAGCCTCCTTTCATGAATATAATGCACTAATTCTGTAATATTTATTTGAAGTGTGATAGCAATTTTGTGGTAATGCTCTTTTTCTTTCTTTTTCATTGAGAGTGTGATAGCGAAATTGAGACAATGCTCTTTTACGCTAAAAACATTTCAAAGTGTAATAGTATTTTGTCTCTTTCGGAAATATGGAAGTTATTTACATAGTGTATGTTATCATATATGTTATTTTTTTACAAGTATAAGTTATATTTACTTTTCTTGTTTGTGAGACTACAATACTTTAAATAAAAATAACAAAATAAGAGCATAGACGCAAAAAAGCTATCATACTCTCAAATAATAATCCCAAAAAAGAGCATTCACGAAAAATTGTTATCACACTCTCAAATAAAAATCCAGAATAAGTGATAATTTCCCTAATGTACTAAAATCTCGCCACCTCCAAACCATAACAGGCCGACGCTACCTGTAAATCCAGTCCCTAAAAAAGTAGTGGCCAGGACACGGATATAAATCCGTAGCCTGGCCAGTACCTATAAATAAATCTCTCAAACTACTCTACATTAATTGTATGACATTCAACGTCAATTTTTACTTTCGCATCAGCTTTAAAGGAAATTCCATCGATGTCAAGATCTGTGTAAATAACTCCTGTGCATGTCTGTGCACCATCATTTACGAATAATTCCATGCTGTCTTTGTCGATGATTGCACGGAACTTGATTTCGCCACCTAAATCAGAAACATAAAATTCACGTTTCTGAACGATATCAAAGCGAACACCACTTTCAGAACGGTCAACCATAACCGTACCCTTTTCGCGGTCGTAAATAACAGAAGTATGGAAACGATCATTCTTCGCAACCTGAAGTTCAAATACTTCGTAATCATCTTCTGGTTTCACGGATACAGTCATATCGATATAACGACCTTTTACGTCATCAAAAGCTGTTTCTTCGCAAACAGTAACATCTTTATGATATGCAGAAGCAACACGATAGTTGTCTAATTCTTTTACAGGTTCCTGATAAAGTCTGCCATCACGAACATGAAGCTCACGAGGAAGAGTCATCGCGCTAAAATAATGAATGTCTGGCATCTTGAACGAAACATTTGTCCAGTTCATCATCCAAGCAATCATGATGCGGCGGCCATCTTCTGTCTCTAAAGTCTGAGGTGCATAGAAATCGGTACCATAATCGATTGCATGCAAATGCTCCCTTGTGAATTTTAAGTTTTCTTTATCGTAATTGCCAATGATTGTGAGTGTTCCGTATCCAGGATGGAACTCAAGACCATCTGTCTGCATTTCCTGTGGACTACCAAGAAGAACCCATTTGCCATCTAATAAGAAGAAGTCTGGGCATTCCCAAATTTTTCCGTATTCATTGTGACACTCGTCTAAGATGCCCATATATTTCCAGTTCAGACCATCTTCACTTTCATACATAAGCACACGGCCACTGCCATCGTCTGGACGATTTGCTAAAAGCACGATGTAACGACCGTCTTCCTTATAAATTTTAGGATCACGGAAATCAAGCCAGTTTCCGCCTTCCGGAATATCTTCCACATTGATAATCGGATTATTGTCTACTTTTACAAAGTCAATTCCATCACCGATTGCTGCACACTGATGCTGAAGATCCTGATTAGGTCTTCCCTTTTCATCAACGCCCTTACAGCCACCTGTGTATAAAAGAAGCTGACGACCATCTTCAAGCTCGATCGCACTGCCGGAGAAGCAGCCGTTGGATTCATATTCATGCTCTGGAGCAAGTGCACAAGGCAAGAATTCCCATTTGATGAAGTCGTTTGTTTTTGCATGGCCCCAGTGAGTTGGACCCCATTCAACCTTGTATGGATAATATTGATAGAATAAATGATATTCTCCTTTGTAAATGGAGAAAC
>JAZUED010000088.1:0-1964 GCA_045640005.1 Candidatus Fimousia sp. | reverse complement strand
GTTCGATCATGATCAGGCCAAGATCGTCGATTTCCTTGAATACGGGAATGTGTTCAAGACGGTAAGCGGAGTTGCCGTCAGCCATAATCATAACTTCGGGACCGAATTCCTTGCGAACTGCGGACAGGTATTGGATATCATGGCCGGGTCCGATTTTGCATTTAATGCGTTTGTAGCCTTGCTTCATGTATTTTTCAACAGTGCGGCACAGATCGTCGGGGCTCTTTTCGATACCCAGGGAGATACCGGTTTCTACTTCGGTTTTGTTGCCGCCCAGTGCTTTCCATTCAGGAATGCCCAATTCTTTAGAGTACAGCTCCCACAGAGCGCAGTCAACCGCAGCACGAGCCATACGGTTACGGCGGATCCAGGCGGTAGCATCAAAGAAGGCTTCGGGAGAAGCGATGTCTTCGGCATTGAACAGGGAAGGTACCATGAAGTATTTCAGCATATGGTAAGCGCCTTCGGTGAATTCTTCATTATACCAGGGAATATGGAAGGGAGAACATTCGCCGTAGCCCACATTGCCTTGATCGTCATGAATTTCAACTACGGTAAAGCGTTTATCGGTGATTTGTCCAAAGCTTACACGGAAGGGAGTGTGCAGCTTCATATTTAAACGATGTAAAACAACTTTAGTAATTTTCATAATATATCACTCCGATATGTTTTAATGTCTTACAAAACAATATTGCGGCATACCAAGGCATGCCGCAATAAAAAGGACTAAAAGTCTAAATTATTTCAGAACAACATCGTCTTGGTTCAGCTTCAGCAGCATAGCGATGATCAGTTTAGTTCTATGGAACAGGGATTCTACATCAGCCCATTCTTCAACGGTGTGGTTACGAGCACCTTGAACGCCGATGGAGCACAGGGTGGGAACGCCCATCTTAGTGGTGTAAGCTGCATCGGAAGCACCACCGCACAGACGGTCCATAGGTTCGGGCCAGCCATTTTCACGGCTAACTTCTTTTGCAACATCCAGCATCTTCATGGTGCTGTCCAGGCGAACCATGGGCAGGAAGCCAACTGCTTCTGCAAAGGTGGTGGTTACATCGGGAACGAAGTTCATCTTAACGATTTCGTCGATTTTGCCTCTCATGAATTCCAGTTGGTCTTCGGAGATATAACGGAAGTCAACTTCTACACGGCAGTGAGCAGGAGCTGCGTTAGCAACGGTGCCGCCTTCGATGGTGCCAACATTGATGTTGTATTCAGGAATCTTGGACAGCTTTTCGATTTCGATGATTTTGTAAGCCATTTCCAGGATAGCGTTACGTCCGTTTTCAGGATCGTTGCCTACATGGCAGCCACGTCCCCAGGTATCCAGGAAGAAACGCCAGCAGCCTTTACGTTGAACGGTGATGCTGTGATCCATGAAGCCGGTTTCGAATACGAAGCCGCATTTAGCACCAGCAGCTTCCTTCATGATCAGTTCAGGGTTGTTGGAGAATTTATGAGCGGGTTCTTCGTCAGCTACGAACATAACTTTGCAGGGGAAATCATAGCCAGCGTCATGCAGTGCTTCCAGAGCGGACAGACAGATGGTGTCGCCACCCTTCCTGTCTAATACGCCAGGGCCATAAGCTTTGCCGTCTTTAATGGTGAAGGGGCGTTTAGCAACATCGCCAGGTGCAAAGCAGATATCGATGTGGCCGTTCAGGAAAATCCATTTGCCTTCTTCTAAGTTGCCACGAACGCCTACGATGGAGTCGCCGCATTCTGCGAAGGAATAACGGTGAATCTTGAAGCCCATTTTTTCCAGGCGAGCAGCACACAGATCACCGATCTTCATGCCTTCTTCTTTAGCTCCGATACCGGAGTCAATCATAACCATGTCTTTCCACAGTTGGACCATGTTGTCGCGGTTGGCATCAACCCATGCAAATGCTTGTTCTTTGATAGTCATTTCATACATCCTTTCTGAAACACAACAAAAATAGTAAGTTAAAATTTAGGAG
>JAZUED010000087.1:0-1548 GCA_045640005.1 Candidatus Fimousia sp. | reverse complement strand
AAATCAAACTAAATATATATAAGAAAAGAGGAACAAACATGGAAAAAGTTATTTTAGCTTATTCAGGTGGACTTGACACAACAGCAGTTATTCCGTGGTTAAAGGAAACTTACGGTTATGAAGTTGTTTGCTGCTGTATCGACTGTGGACAGGGTGAAGAGTTAGACGGACTTGAAGAACGTGCACAGGTTTCCGGTGCTGCAAAGCTTTACATCGAAGACGTTGTAGATGATCTTTGCGAAAACTACATTATGCCTTGCGTTCAGGCCGGAGCCGTTTACGAACACAAATACCTTATGGGTACTGCAATGGCCAGACCTACTATCGCAGCTAAATTAGTTGAAATCGCTCGTAAAGAAGACGCTGTAGCTATTTGCCACGGTGCAACAGGTAAAGGTAATGACCAGATTCGTTTCGAACTTGGTATCAAAGCTTTAGCACCGGACATCAAGGTTATCGCTCCTTGGCGTGATGACAAATGGCAGATGGATTCTCGTGAAGCTGAAATTGATTATTGTAAGGCACACGGAATTGACCTTCCATTCGGAACAGACCAGTCATACAGCCGTGACAGAAATATCTGGCACATCAGCCATGAAGGTCTTGAACTTGAAAATCCTGCTCTTGCACCAAATTATGATCATATGCTGGTTTTAGGTGTAACACCTGAAAATGCACCGGATGAAGGCGAAGAACTCACTATCAACTTTGAAAAAGGTATGCCTGTTTCATTAAACGGAGAAAAGATGAAGGTTGCTGATATCATCCGCGAACTGAACAAAATCGGCGGAAAGCATGGTATCGGTATCGTAGATATCGTAGAAAACCGTGTAGTTGGTATGAAGAGCCGTGGCGTTTATGAAACTCCAGGCGGAACCATTTTAATGGAAGCTCATCAGCAGCTTGAAGAACTCGTTCTCGACCGTGATACCATCGCTCTTAAAAAAGACCTGGGAAGCAAACTTGCCAGCATCGTTTACGAAGGAAAGTGGTTCACACCTACTCGCGAAGCAATTTCAGCTTTCGTAGATGTAACACAGCAGTATGTAACAGGTGAAGTTAAGCTTCGTCTTTACAAGGGAAATATCATCAAGAATGGTACTACATCTCCATACTCATTATACAGCGAATCATTAGCAAGCTTTACCACAGGTGATATGTATGATCACCATGATGCAGAAGGCTTCATCACATTATGGGGACTTCCACTCAAGGTTCGTGCTATGAGAATGAACGAATTAAAGAAAGAAAATACCAAATAATTTTTGACTTAGAAATCATTTGGAACATAAGAAAGGCGGTAGCAAATGCTACCGCCTAATTTTATGATATACACGCCTCAGTGTCGCCAGAGGCTTGCCGGAACTTCTGTCTTAATTTAAAAGTTCTCGAATCATCTGTGCATCATAAGTAACACAGGTCATCTTCTCTGCTTCAATTCTGTATAATGCATTGGCTGCAATATGTTCTGCTGCCTGTTCAATATCACGAATACCGGATGTCGCTTTAAAGAGCTCCATAATCTCATCCAGTGCTTCATCTTTTAGT
>JAZUED010000086.1:0-3049 GCA_045640005.1 Candidatus Fimousia sp. | reverse complement strand
CATTACCAGCAATCTTCATGTGGGCTCAGGAAGGCGTATGTGACGCTCCTGGTTTCTTCACAATCGCTATCATCTCCCTCTGTGGTGGTTTACTTGGTGTTCTTTTCATGGTACCTTTACGTACTGCATTAATCGTAGAAGAACACGGCGTACTTCCATATCCAGAAGGAACTGCTTGTGCAGAAGTATTATTAGCAGGTGAAGAAGGCGGCGACAAATCCAAAACTGTATTTATCGGTTTAGGTATCGCAGCAATCTACAAATTCATCGCTGATGGTTTAGTATTATTCCCATCTGAAGTAAACTTTGATATCCAGTCTCCAGCATACACATGTGGTATCGGTGGTGACGTATTACCAGCTTTAGCAGGTGTAGGTTACATCTGTGGTCTTGAAACCCCCCGACACATCTTTGCTGGTGGTATCTTATCTTACTTAGTATTAATTCCATGTATCGCTTACTTTGGTGGTGACAGCGCTTCTTCCGTATTAGACGAAGCTGGTAAAGCTATCCCATTCAATCAGTTAGATCCTGGTACAATCTGGAGCAAATACATCCATTACATCGGTGCTGGTGCCGTTGCTGCCGGTGGTATTATGTCTCTTATTAAATCCTTACCAACAATGGTTAAGACATTCAGACAGGCAATCGGTGGATTTGGTAAAAACTCTACTTCCGGTGGAAGAACATCTCAGGATTTACCTATGTCCGTAGTTGCTGCAGGCGTTGTAATTATCGCTATTGCTATGGTTGCAATCCCTACAATCCCAGTTAGCATTCCTGGAGCAATCTTAGTAGTTATCTTTGGTTTCTTCTTTGCTACAGTATCTTCCCGTATGGTAGGTTTAGTTGGTTCTTCCAACAACCCAGTATCCGGTATGGCTATCGCTACATTAATCATTGCTACAGTATTATTTAAAGCAATTGGTAATGTTGGCGCTCCTGGTATGATCTCCTCTATCGCTGTAGGTACAATCATCTGTATCGTAGCTGCTATGGCTGGTGATACTTCTCAGGACTTAAAGACAGGTTACATCGTTGGTGCTACACCTAAAAAACAGCAGATCGGTGAATTAATCGGTTCTGTAGTTGCAGCATTCGCTATCGGTGGTGTTATGTACTTACTTAACGCAGCTTGGGGCTTCGGTTCTGCTGAAATCCCTGCTCCACAGGCATCTCTTATGAAATTAGTAGTAGAAGGTGTTATGGGTGGTACATTACCTTGGACATTAATCGGTATGGGTGTATTCGTAGCTATCGCTGTTGAAATCCTTGGTATTCCAGTACTTGCTTTCGCAATCGGTCTTTACCTTCCAATCCACTTATCTTCCCCAATCTTCGTTGGTGGTTTAGTTAAATGGTTCATCGAAAAGAAAAAGAAATTCGCTTCCGAAGAAGACAGAAAAGATGCAATCGAATCTGGTATTCTTTACTCTTCCGGTATGATCGCTGGTGAAGGTTTAGTAGGTATCGCTCTTGCATTACTTGCTGTATTTGGAATCAATCTTGATATGTCCGGTATTTATGGAGAATCCTTCATGACTACAGGTAATATCGTTGGTGTTATTGCATTCGTTATCTTAGTAGCTACATTAGTAATGTCTTGCAAAAGCAGCAAAAAGAAATAATAAAAAATAATAATTTATAATTTTTTTATTGGGGCGGGGGAATCACCCTCCGCCCTATTTTTTCATAAACCAAATTGTTTAGAAATATACGATTTTGTTTGTGATATAATTAAGATTAGTTCAGCATAGAAAGGTTAATCTTATGGCAAAGAAAAAAACACAGGATGACAATTATTTAGACCGTATTCCGGTCATCAATAAAAAATATGAAATCAATGACGAGGGGATTGTAGAAGTAGTTGTAGAAAATAAAGGATTTTATAATTCCATTGCTCAGAAAGTATTTAAAAAACCACGTTTCAGTTTCATTAAGCTTGACGAATATGGAAGCTTTGTCTGGAAACAGATCGATGAAAAGAAAACTATTTTTGAAATTGGCAAATTATTAGGTGAATTTAACAATGAAGCGAATGATAAGCTTTATGAAAGACTTTCCGCTTTTTTTGCAATTTTAGAACAGCATCACTATATTACATTTAAAAAATAGCAGGAAAAAATTATGGGTATGAGAATCAGTACTATTATTATCGGAATTATTTTGTTTGCAATCGCAACAATGATTATATATGTATGGGGTTTATCGCGTCAGCGTAACCAGAGTAAAGACCTGATGAATCTTCTTTACAGCAACGGTGTTGACTGTGTAAAGAAATATTTGAAAAAGAATGGTCGTATTACAAGGGAAGAAATGGAAGATTTAGTCTGGAATATGAAGGCTAAGATGCCGTTTTCCACTGCAAAAGCAGTAGTGACAGATGAAAAAAACTTCTGTGATGAGCTGATCAAGTATATGATTAAGACTGGTCAGATCAAAAAAGAAGGAAGATATTATAAAAAAGCATAGAAAGAAGGTTTATTAAGATGGGCGTTTTAACAAATTATGAACCAAAGAACGTATTCGCATTCTTCGAAGATATCTGCTCTATTCCTCATGGATCTTACAACACAAAGCAGATCAGTGATTATCTTTACAAGTTTGCAACAGACCGTGGATTAAAAGCAGTTCAGGATGAAGTAAACAATGTAATCATCTGGAAAGATGGTACAGAAGGATACGAAGATTCTGCTCCAGTTATCATTCAGGGACATATGGACATGGTAGCAGTAAAAGAACCAGACTGCGACAAAAACATGGATAAAGATGGACTTGATGTACGTGTTGACGGAGATTTAATTTCTGCAGAAGGTACTTCCTTAGGTGGTGATGATGGTATCGCAGTTGCTTATGCACTTGCACTTTTAGACAGCAATGATATTCCTCATCCTCCAATTGAAGCAATCTTTACTGTTGATGAAGAAATCGGTATGGACGGAGCATTTGCAATTGATGTTTCTGACTGCAAAGGTCGTTTATTCCTTAATATCGACTCCGAAATTGAAGGCGTATTTACAGTGAGCTGTGCTGGTGGTGCTACTGCAAC
>JAZUED010000085.1:0-14802 GCA_045640005.1 Candidatus Fimousia sp. | reverse complement strand
CCTATTTGTAAAATTCTTTCGCTTCCTCTACATATAAATCAGCATTCCACTGATTGTGTTTTAACGCTTCTTCTGGAAGCTCTTTTACTGGTTTTGCAGGACGTCCAAATGCCATCATTCCATCTGGAATTACCGTACCTCCAGTCACTAAAGAACCTGCACCGATCAGGCAGTTTTTGCCGATTTTCGCACCATTTAACACGATACTTCCCATACCAACAATTGTATTATCGCCAACCTCACAGCTGTGAAGAAGTGCCATATGCCCAACAGTCACACCTTCTCCAAGAATCATTGGTTCGCCGGGATCTACATGAAGCACACAGCCATCCTGGATGTTTGTTCTGGCCCCAATCATAATGCTGTAACCATCTTCTTTTTCTTTATGAGCAAGGCCTCGCACAACTGCATGATACCAGATGCTTGCTTCTTCACCCACGTACACATCGCCTACCACATCTGCATCATGTGCAATTTTTGCACTTTGCTCGATTACTGCTTCTACTACTTTACTCATATCCTAAGTTCCTCTCTCTTATTTCCTTCACAAATGTATCTGCTGTGCATTCTAAAAACTGACAGAGACTTATCTTATCGAACACTTTAATATCATCTTCTTTGCTGCGGTCACAGCGACCCATAATCCACTTTAATTCCTTTAAAACAACTGCTAAATCATCTTTGTTCACTTCCTCAACTGGACACTCGTTGATATCCCAGTAGTTTTTCTCTAAATCAAGTCCATATTCTTCCACAAAGAAGTTATTTAGTTTGGAATAATCTCCATAATAATAGTCTCCGGAGAAGAATACATCTCTTGGAATTCTCTCTCCGGTTTTTTTAATTTCTGCTAAAGTGATGTCTTCTTTTTTATCCTGTTTGACACCCGCGTCATCGTAAAATGCTACCATATCGAGCCAGTAATCATGAACAAAACGTTCATCTAGCATAAGGTGTGCATAGTAGCCTAACACCACTGGGTGGTGCAATTTTTCTTCATATTTATATAAAAAGCGATCAAGATCCGGTGCAATGGCCATGTCATCTAACGTTTCCGGATTCCAAAAATGGCTGGTGACCTTCGCTCTTTTCTTTTTTGTATCCGGCAGGAGATTTCCTGCAACAAACTGTAATTTCCAGTCTTCGTCTGCATCAGGACATAAGCGGTCAATAATTAGTTTCGCCTCTGTCATATGCATAATATATCCAGGCATATCGATACCCCTTTATTCTAATATTTTTGTTAATTCTGTAAGACAGTCAAGTTTCATATAAAGCAACTTGGCAAGTTCTTCATCGGGCTGTGTTATATCAGGAATCATGATGACTTTTGTTCCTGCACGATAAGCTGCTATAATGCCATTCGGTGCATCTTCTACGGCAATGCAGTCTTCTGGTTTTTCTCCAAGCTTTTCGCAGGCATAGAGATACACATCCGGATAAGGTTTCCCATTTTCAAGCTCCGTTGCACAAATAATCATATCTTCATCAAAACATTCCCAGATTCCTGCTGTAGTAAGATAAGATTTTGAACGTTCAAAACTACCTGCCGTTGCAATTCCAATCTTATATCCTTTGCTTTTAAGATTTTTTATTGTTTCTTTTACCCCAGGCTTTGCATTGATCCCATGTTTTTCTATATATTCATCCATCAATTTTTTTCTTGTGGCACGGATTTCATCGAGTGGAAAATCCTCACCAAAGATTTCTTCCATCTGTTCTTTTGCGAACTTTCTTGCAAGAGAACGAAGCATCAACGCATGCTCTTCCTTAAATTCTTTTACTCCACATATATGCGCTGCTTCCTGCCATGCTGGAACAAAGATACGTTCCGTATCCAAGATCGTTCCATCCATATCGAAAATTACTGCTTTGATCATTTACTGTCACATTCCTTTTTTTATAGTCGTTATCCATTATAGCTTGAAAAGTGCATTTCGTAAACGAAGTTTCCAAAACCATAAAAAAAACGCATCGGGATAATTCCCGATGCGTCTGATTTTTGAAAGTAAAGATTGTAAAGTTAAATTATTTAACTGTAACTTTTGCTCCAACGTCTTCAAGTTTTTTCTTGATTTCTTCAGCTTCTTCTTTAGATACAGCTTCTTTGATTACTTTAGGAGCTCCATCTACAACAGCTTTAGCTTCTTTTAAGCCTAAACCTGTGATAGCACGAACTTCTTTGATAACTTTAACTTTAGCGCCGCCTACTTCTGTTAATTCAACGTCGAATTCTGTTTTTTCTTCAGCTGCTTCTGCAGGACCTGCTGCTACTACAACACCTGCTGCTGCGGATACGCCAAATTCTTCTTCACATGCTTTAACTAATTCGTTTAATTCTAATACTGTTAAACCTTTAATAACTTCAATGATTTCCTGAATTGTCATTGTTTTTTCCTCCATAAATTAAATATTTGTTGTTTGAATCATAAGTGATTCGGATAAATTTTAAAATTAAAATTATTCAGCTGCTTCTTCTTCTCCACCTTCTGGATCTGCAATCTGTTTGATTACACGAGCGAAGTTAGTAATTGGAGACTGTAAGCTTCCAAGTAATTTGGAAAGTAATTCTTCTCTTCCAGGGATTGTTGCGATAACCTGGATACCATCTTTGTCGTAGTAGTTTCCTTCAACGACACCAGATTTTAATTCGAAAGGTTTTACTGTTTTTGCATATTTAGCTGCAATACGAGCTGGAGCTGTTGCATCATCTTTAGAGATTGCGATAGCTGTTGGACCTTCTAAATCTGCTGTTAATGGTTCGAATTCTGTTCCCTGAACTGCAAAACGGATCATAGTATTTTTGTATACTTTGTATACGATACCTGCTTCACGGAATTCTTTACGTAATTTTGTATCGTCTTCTACTGTAATACCACGGTACTGGATTAATACTGCAGAAGAAGCTCCGTTTAAAAGTTCCTTGATTTCTTCAACGATAGGCTGTTTTAATTCTACCTTTGCCATTATTGGTGCACCTCCTTGTAAATTTTTGAGTATGCCGCCTGATTGGGATAATAAAAAAAGCTCCCTATCCTTAGACAGAGAGCGACATTAATCATCTTCAACTTAATATCCTCGGTAGGTTGATCTACGTTACGCTTACGCACCTACTGTCTTCGGCAGTCTTACCAAAATAGATTAACATTCATTTATTCTATTGTCAAGCATTTTTTATTATTTTTCTCACTTTTTCCAGATCATCTCTCGAAGCTTCATATATCTGACTTTGATGAAATTCCACTTGCTTTCCATCTCGTTCATTTGAATTCCATTCTCCTCAAGCAAATTCTTATCCTGGATCTGTTTGAAGCAGTCATAAGCCTGCCCTACTTTACCGGCTCTCATGTATGCCTGTCCTTCCATCAACAGATATACTTCGTACTCGCTCATTTCAAATGCTTTTTGAAGATGGACTGCCCCGTCTTCTACATGCCCTTTGCTTACAAGTAATAACCCTTTTAAAGCCATCAAATCCGATGCATCTGGCTCTAATTTCAATGCTTTGTTGATTTGTTTTAATCCTTCTTTTGCAAAGCCTAAATGATAGCTTGCAAGCGCCTGATAGTAATAACCATCCGGATTTTTCATTTCTTTTTGTGTAAGCCTTTTCGCATACATTTCCAAGGTCTTCAAATCACGAATATCCTGACATGTTTCCTCGGCTACGATAGTTGCCCATCTTTCACAGGCTTCTTTTAAGATTTTGATGTCCTGCATAGCCTTTGGCACAGTATGCGACTTGGCATTGTGATAACGAATCATCTGATTTTCACCACAATATCCTTTGATTCTTTTTTCTAAAACATCAAATCTCGCATCTTCCTCTTCGATTACCTCATAGAGATGATTATGATCAAACCATCTGACTTTTCCTCTTTGCTCATGCTCTGGGAGCCATACAGCATCAGAAGAATAGGCTTTGATATTGCCTTCTAAGAAAAGGGACGGTGTATACATCTGATTCAGAATATCGGCTTTTTTATACCACCCCAGTATCGTAGCACGGTTATCTTCTACCGTCGCAAAAACAACAGGAATGTCAAGCATTGCTTCCGTATTGATCGCCGCCTCGTAAAAACTGGTCATATCAATGATTTCTGCATCGATATTTTGTCTGGATCTGGTGGAAGCATAACAATAGCCGCAATAATCAAAAAATTCATTAAATGCCAAGGTTCTTTCATCTTCTATTTTTACAAGCAAAATTGCCATTGATTTCTCCTTTTTGTATCGAAATTTATGATTATGCAGATATTATAACACAAAAAGAGAACCGCTACATGCCCCTGTAGCGGTTCTAAAGTTTATCTTACTCTTATTAAGCTTATAATTAACCTAATTTAGCTGTATTTAATTTGATACCAGGGCCCATTGTAGAAGTTACTGTTACACTTCTTAAGTACTGGCCTTTTGCAGCTGCTGGTTTAGCTTTAATAATTGCATTAATTAAAGTCTGGAAGTTGTCATTTAACTGTTCTTCTGTGAAAGAAGCTTTACCAATTGGCACGTGGATAATGTTTGTTTTATCAAGTCTGTATTCGATCTTACCAGCTTTGATATCTTTGATAGCTTTTGTAACGTCCATTGTTACTGTACCAGCTTTTGGGTTTGGCATTAAGCCTTTAGGTCCGAGGATACGTCCTAAACGACCAACGATACCCATCATATCTGGTGTAGCTACAACTACATCAAAGTCTAACCATCCATCTTTCTGGATTCTTGGTAATAATTCTTCAGCTCCTACGAAATCAGCGCCAGCTGCTTCAGCTTCGTCAGCTTTAGGTCCTTTAGCGAATACTAAAACTCTAACTGTTTTACCTGTACCGTGTGGTAATACTACGGCACCACGAACCTGCTGGTCTGCATGACGTCCATCAACGCCTAAGCGGATGTGAGCTTCGATTGTTTCATCAAATTTTGCACTTGCTGCTTTTTTTACTAAATCAATTGCTTCTGCAACTTCATAAGTAGTTGTTCTATCAACTAATTTGAGTGCTTCAGCATATCTTTTACCTTTTTTCATTTTAAAATTCCTCCTGTGGTATTATCGGGAGCGACCCTCCCACCATTTATCTGCTATTCAATATCTCTAATTATTCTTCAACTGTAACGCCCATGCTTCGTGCTGTACCAGCGATCATGCTCATAGCAGCTTCTAAGCTTCCTGCGTTTAAGTCTGGCATTTTTAATTCAGCGATTTTCTGAATATCTTCTTTAGAAATAGTAGCAACTTTTACTCTGTTAGGTGTACCGGAACCGGACTGAATGTTACAAGCTTTTTTGATTAATACTGGAGCTGGTGGAGTTTTTGTAATAAAACTGAAAGATCTGTCAGCGTAAACTGTGATTACAACTGGGATGATCATTCCTGCCTGATCAGCTGTTCTAGCATTAAAGTCTTTTGTAAACTGTACGATGTTAACACCGTGCTGTCCGAGTGCTGGACCTACCGGTGGAGCTGGTGTTGCCTTGCCTGCTGGAATCTGTAATTTAATATAACCTGTTACTTTCTTCGCCATTTTAGCGTACCTCCTGATTATTGTGGTATTAGCGGGGGTTTCCCTCCCACTGCCTGCAAACGCTCACGCTTATCGTGTGCAGACAATTCTATTAGTTACTTTTCTTAATATCTAAGAATCCAATTTCAACAGAAGTAGATCTTCCGAACAGTTCGATCTCAATTTCAACTGTCTGTTTATTCTTATTGATGCTTCGAACAACACTTTCTGTTCCTTCCATTGGACCGGAAATTACGATGATTTCATCGCCAACTTCTACGTCAATTTCTACTTCTTCAGAACTGTTGATACCTAATGAACGCATCTCTGCTTCTGTTAAAGGTACTGGTTTTGATCCTGGACCTACGAAACCTGTTACTCCTCGAGTATTACGAACAACATACCATGTATCATCGTCCATAATCATGTTGATAAGTACGTATCCAGGGAACAATTTTCTGGTGACCTGTTTTTTCACACCATTCCTGATTTCAACTGCTTCCTCAAGTGGAACTCGAACTTCCAGGATCTTATCCTGTAATTTTCTGTTTTCAATTGCTTTTTCAAGATTGGCTTTAACTTTGTTTTCATAACCGGAATATGTATGTACTACATACCAATTTGTTTCTGCCATGTGATCACCTTTGCCTTCTATCCAATGAGTAATTTCATGCCGTACTGAAGTACCATATCAAATAAAGCAATAATTACTCCAAGACATACTGTTGCTGTTACTACTGTAACTGTGTCTTTGTAGATCTTCTCTTGTGTTGGCCAAATAATCTTCTGAAATTCAGCTTTTACGCCTTTGCACCACTTTTTGATGCGAGTGCCCATTCCAGGATTCTTAGCATTCTTTGTTTTCTTAGGTTCTGCCATATCTTCACCTCATTAACAAAAAAGAGAATTACTTTGTTTCTTTGTGCATTGTATGTTTTTTGCAAAATCTACAATATTTTTTTGTTTCCATTCTTTCAGAATGTACACGCTTGTCCTTTTTAGTAGTATAGTTACGCTGTTTACATTCTGTACATGCCAATGTGATTCTTGTACGCACAACTTCCACCTCCATTTTACTTAATTTAAAATTTTGATCTTAATTTTGGGCATAAAAAAAAGACCTCTTCCATGCTAAAATATAGCTATAATAATATAGCACATATGAAACAATAGCGTCAACTCCTTTTGAAAAGTTTTTTTATTTGTACAATCTGTTTCAAACGAAGGGTCTTTCTTCTATATATATTCAATTATTACGATACCTTTATTCTTCTAGATTCTTTAAAATACCAAACAATAATGCAAGTGCAAATACCATGCAAATCATTTCCTCAAGCGGCTGGGCATGAATCAGGCCGTTAAATCCCCAAAAATGATTAAAAATAAGTAAGAATGGAATGTATAGCACTAGCTGTCGCACAATTGTGATTCCAAAGGAGAACAACGGTTTTCCCATTGAGTTAAATGTATTTCGAGAAATCGAAGTTGCCCCTACAAAAGGAAGCATCAGCATTGCTGCACGAAGTGCTTTTGTTCCAATTCCAACTACCACTGTAGATGTGGTAAACAATCCAATCAACATTGGTGCACAAAGCCCAAAGAAGCACATAATACAAACTTCAATCGCACTCGTTACAAGCACACCAGCCTTAATCAGGCTTAACATTCTCTTATAGTTTTTCGCCCCATAATTATAACCCATCAACGGCTGACAGCCTGCGGCCATTCCCTGATAGATATAATTTCCAATACTCATAATTTTATTCGAAATACCCATAGCTGCAACTGTCATTGCTCCATAGCCAGCCGCTAAGTTATTATTTACAATCATCGCGGTTGTTGTAAAGAACTGCTCAAGCGTATGTGGAATTCCAACAAGCATGATTTCTTTTATAATCTGCCCATCAAATCGCATCAGTTTTGCAGATGGACGTAAAATCGTCTTCTTTCTCCAGTAATAATAGCAGAAAATAAGCATTCCGAGAGTATTTCCCAGCACAGTTGCAATCGCTGCGCCCTTAATTTCAAGTCCAAGAACAAATATAAAAATCGGATCCAGGATAATATTGGCCAATGTCCCTGCAATCATCCCAATCATAGATAAAAATGTTGAGCCCTCGCTTCGAAGAAGCTGTCCAATCGCATAGTTACCCATAGTAAAGACAGATCCGCATAAAAGCACTGCCACATACTGCTTTGTATATAGGAAGGTTTCCTGTTTTGCACCCAAGATTTTCACCACTGGATTAATAAAAATCATCCCGGCAAATGCAATTACTGCAGCGCTGATAATAATCATCTCAAATCCCAGTGTTAATGTATGATTCGCTTCCTTTGTTTTCCCCGCACCAATGCATCTTGCAATATAGGATGCACCACCATTTCCAACAATACCAGAGATGGCGATCATGACCATCATCACCGGATAGGACAGATTCGTTGCCGCAAGCTGACAGTCATCATGAAGCTTTCCGATAAAATACGTGTCCACAAGATTATAAACCACCATAAAAAGCATGCCCATCGTCACTGGCACACCCATCTTTAACACGGCCTTAGCAGGCTTTTCACTGGCCATCGTATAGATTCGCTTATCCTGTTCCATAAAAAATCTCCTCGAAACATTCATATTCATTGATATTATAACCAGTTTCAGATTATTATTCATCTTTATTATTTTTCTGCCCCATACATTCTAAAAGATGGTACAATAAATCTATATAGCCAATCAGGAAGGAGATTATTATGGATTCTATTTTTGTTAGTCCAGGAAGATATATTCAAGGAAAAAATACATTAAAAAATCTTGGCGTTTATGCTGAAAAACTCGGCAAAAAACCATTTATCCTCGTAAGCAAGGGCGGTATGAAGCGTATCGGCGATATGTTACTTAATGCCTGCAAAGAAAAAGACTTAGATGCAACCGCAGAAATTTTCGGTGGGGAAAGTACTAGAAACGAAGTGCTTCGATTAGCTGCTTTAATGGAAGAAATCGGCAGTGACCTTGTTATCGGCGTTGGCGGTGGCAAAGTAACCGACACCGCAAAAATGGCAGCTGTTGAGCGTAATCTGCCAGTTATCATTTGCCCAACCATTGCGGCAACGGATGGCCCAACTGCAGGACGTGCCGTGCTTTATTCTGAAGAACATGTATCTCTTCAGACTCTCCAGCTTCCAGCAAGCCCTAATGTTGTTTTAGTTGACACAGAAGTCATTGCAAATGCACCTGCAAGACTTTTAGTTTCCGGAATGGGTGATGCTTTAGCTACTTATTTTGAAACAAGCACTTGTGTAGTAACGAATCATCCAGCACCAAATGGTGGACTTTCTACTTTAGCAGGACGCGCTTTAGCAAAAGCTTGTTTTGATACTTTAATGTCTGACGGTGTTCAGGCATCCATCGATGCAAAAGATCATATCTGCAGCGAAGCAGTGGAACACATTATTGAAACAAACACATTATTATCCGGTCTTGGATTTGAAAGTGGTGGTCTTGGTGCTGCTCATGCCATCAACAAAGGACTTACCTATGTAAGAGAATGCGATGCCCTCTACCATGGCGAAAAAGTTGCTTACGGTACATTAGCTCAGATTCTCATTGAAGAACAGCCAGAAGAATTGATTGAACAGGTATTTACCTTCTGTGCAAAGGTCGGTCTTCCAGTATGCTTTTCTGATTTAGGTATTGAGGGCATTGAAGAAGAAAAACTCTGGAAAGCCGCTGAAGTTGCAGCAGATCCAAAAGGTCACGCAAAAAACGAACCAGTAAAAGTAACAAAAGAGATGGTATTCGACGCATTCTCCCGTGTAGATGCCAGAGGACGCGAAACAAAGAAAAAGTTAGGGTTATAAAAAAAGCGCAACAAGGCGTACATTTAAAAAGAAGCTGGATTTCCTCCAGCTTCTTTTATTCTCATCGACTTACATAGACTTTCTTTCTGCAATTTCTGCCATCTTGGCATCGTTGAGTCTTGTATCACCTTTAACACGTGAATAAGAAAGATATCCATTCATTCGGTCAATCTTAGTTAAGTTCTTGCTTCCACACTTTGGACATACATCCATGTTTAATTCTTCATGTCCACAATCATCACAATATGCAAGAGATAAATTAACACCTTCATAAAATCCCTTATCCATTGCTCGGCGTACCAAAGATCTGATTGCTTCTTTGTTATAGTCGATTGGATATTTTACATACTGAATCTTGCCACCATTGCTAAGATCCCAGAAACGACCTTCTAAATCCTGTTTCTGGATAGGAGAAATGTCTTCTGTTACATGACAGTGGAAACTGTTGCTTACATATTCACGGTCAGATACATTCTCAATTACACCATATTTCTTACGGAACTGCTTCACCTGTAAACCACAGAGGTTTTCTGCAGGTGTACCGTAAATTGCATATAAATGTCCGTCTTCTTCTTTAAATCTTGTAATTTCTTTATTAATATATTCTAAAACTTCAATCGCAAACTGGCCGTCTTCTACAAGAGATTTCTTATTGTGAAGCTGCTGAAGTTCATTCAATGCTGTAATACCAAAAGATGCTGTTGCAGATTTTAATAAAGGCTTAATCTTATCATGGATACCTAAATTACCACCTAAGAATCCACCTTCACAGTATGCGAGTGGGTTTGTGGATGCTTTCATCTCGCCTAAATAATCATAAGTACGGATGTGAAGCTGACGTCCAAGATTTAAATAATAATCAAGTACTTCGTAGAAATCCTTGCTTTCCTGTTTTGCTTTTGCATAGATCATTGGAAGATGAAGACTTACTACACCAATGTTGAAACGACCGACAAATACTGGCTTATCCTGTTCATCTGCCTGATGGATACCGCCTCTTTCATACCATGGAGATAAGAATGCACGACATCCCATCGGACTTACAACTTCTCCATACTGTTTATACATGGATGCAACATATCCTTCACCGGTTAAGCTTAACCAGTCTGGATACATCGTCTTGCTGGAGCACTCAACTCCTGCTTCAAATACATCTTCTAATTCTTTTCCTGGTCCGTGAAGATTTTCATCATATAAAAATACTAATTTAGGGAATAATACTGGTTTTTTATGTCCTTCTCTTCCCTGTCCGTTCTTACGAACTTCAAGCATAATCTTTGTTGCCATTCGTTCAAATGGTTTTGTACCGTTACCTGCAGTCATGGTGATAAATGGATAGTCACCACGGCTTGATGATACGGAGTTAAACTTATATTCAAGTCCCTGGAAGCCCTGTCTGAATTCACGTTCTACATCATTCATTGCTTCTTCTTCTGCACGTTCCTGACTTAATCCAAGTTCAAGATAGCGTTTGATCATCTTACGGTAAGACTTCTGTGCATAAGGTTCTAAAATCTTTTCTACATTAGGTACCGTAAACCCACCATACTGCTGGCTGGCTGCGCTAAGAACGATATCTCCAATAACGTCAAATGCAACGTCTAAAGTTTTAGGTTCGTTATACCAGAGGTTACCCATCTCAAATCCGCCGTTTAATACATTACCAACGTCAAACAGACAGCAGTTCATGGTGTCACGTCTTGCTGACATATCATGTACATAGATATATCCATCACGGCAGGCCTGTAATTCTTCCGTTGTCATAAAGAACTTCTGATACAGGGATTTATTCAATTCATTAAATACCAGACTTCGTTTTGTAGAAACTAACGCACTGTCAGTATTACTGTTCTCCTTGTCACCGATGTACATGATTGACTGGCTCTTCTTATATACCTCGTCTAACATGGCAACGAAATCCTGTTTATAGTTACGATAGTCTCGGTAGCTCTTTGCAACTTCCGGTCTGGTATGCTCTAAAGCTCCTTCAACAATATTATGCATCTCTAAAATGTGAATTTCTTCTTTATCAAGCGCCATGGCTTTCTTCTGAACAAAATCACAGATAAAATCAATATCTTCTGGTGTAAACGCCACCATCGCACGGTATGCGGATTTATTAATGGCTACAACTACCTTCTGCACGTTAAATGCTTCTTTCGTCCCGTCTTTTTTAACGACTTTGATTTTCTCTAATTCCATTATTTTCCACCCCTTCTTTGTCTATCCAAATTTCTATAACATTGCTATATTATCCTGTATAAGATTCATGTTGATTCACAATATATTGTGATAATTTTACGTTCAAACTACATTATATAGTGGTAGTCCATAGGTAAATATTATAATAGCACTTATTATTTCACACTTCAAGGATTGACATTATTTTTCTATAATTTATACTTATTTATATCAAAACAAAAGGGGCGTTATTATGAATTATCACAACATTACCAAAGACGATATGTTAAACGGCGACGGCCTTAGAGTTGTTCTCTGGACCGCAGGCTGTACTCATAAATGTAAAAACTGTCAAAACCCAATCACATGGGATATCAAAGGTGGCATCCCTTTTGATGATGCTGCTCGCGAAGAAATCTTTGCAGAACTTGAAAAGAGCTATATCTCTGGTTTAACCTTATCCGGTGGGGATCCTCTTCATCCTGCAAACTGTTACACAGTCACCGATCTTGCAGCAAAAGCAAAAGAACGCTATCCGGACAAAACCATCTGGCTTTACACCGGCTTTGACTGGGATGAAATCAATACACTTCCTATCCTCGAATTCGTAGATGTTGTTGTAGACGGCAACTATATGGACGAACTTCGCGATACCAAGCTTCACTGGCGTGGAAGCTCTAACCAGCGCGTAATCGATGTAAAAAAATCCTTAGAGACCGACAGCATTATTCTTCACTGCGAATAATCTTCTTCTGTTGTCTGCATTTCAAAATTTTCATCCTGCTCGATTACATCAGCATCCTCAGATGAGGATGCTGTTTCTATTTCTGGTGTTTCTATTTCCGTTACTTCTTTCATTTCGTCTTCAATCTTCTTTCCCTTAAGCGAAGCCGTCTTCTTCACAGAAATTTCCAAAGGTTTCCCATCGATACTTTCATAGTGCTGTGTTACCTCTACCGTAAATTCCTGCAAAGACTGATTGATCACGATATAATCAACCTCATAATCGCCTTTCGAACTGATTTCTTCTGACAGCATCCATTCAAAAAATTCTTTCATCTCTTTGTTCCCATGGATTCCATGTTCTGCATCCATCCATAATGTCTGCCACACACAGTGCGATACTACCTGGGAAAGGTCCATCTCGCGGTTCATCCTGGCAGAAAGATTAAGATTAATATAAGTAGCATAAATAATCAGAACAAGAAAACAAAAATCCAGAATCATCTGTTTCATATTTAGCCTGCCACACCGGATTTCGCCAGGAATTCAGCCATAATATTCGTCAACGCATCCTGAAGCTGTGGTGCAAATGATGCTGACGCAAATGCACAGATTGCAAGTACGATAATAACTGTTACAACTACAGATCCATATTCTGCTACAAATTCTCTCATTCCTACACTCCCCCTTTCAAAACGGAGTATCCTACAACCTGATACTCCTTATTCTCATTTAAAAATGGCAATGAAATTTTATAAGTTAACGTTGTTTTCTCCATCGCAACACCATTCTTTTCGAGTTTCTCAATCTGCAGCACATAATCATCTTCCTCAGCCTGCTCTGTAAATTTCGTGCAGTTTTCTTCTGCATAATTTGAATTTTCAAGCAGAGAAACTACTCGATGATGATACTGTTTTGCCTCCCCGACTGTCACAGCCGTGGCATATACCGAAAACACAATGCTGACTCCTGCTACAATGAGAATCATACTAATTGCCATTTCTATCCCAATTCTCATAATTACACTCACTTCCCTCAATGTGCATATCCATTAATCTGCTGTTTTGCATCGATTGATAAAACAGGAATCTTCACTCTGTATTCCAATATCACTTGGTTTAATTCTTCCTGTTTCGTAATACTAATTTCATAACCCTTTCCCCTGCCATTCTCGATTATACTTTCTACTTCCTCACTCTCCGTTCCTTCCTGTTCGATTGCATCGATGCACTTTGTATAATAATGCCAGGCACCATACGTTTCGAAACACAGATCATTCAGCTCGACCATAAGAAACAGCATCGTCATAAGCAGAGAAAAACTAACTAAAACGGATAAGGGTATCTTCATCTAGCCTAGCCCCCACACAATCCGTCGACAAATGCCTCTATCACAACACCTACTACATGAAAAATCTCCCACATACCAGTGATGAGCACTGTTCCGGTAATAACAGCAAAAATATATGCACCATACTCCTCAATCGACATCTTCATACTTAATCTCCATTCATACTCATTCACAACATCCACATAATGTTCATCACACTAAAATACAGACAACCCAGTTAATACGCGATATCCTTCTACAATCACTACAGCAAGGATAAAGAAAAAGATTGTCTCACCATATTCTTCTAAAAACTGCTTCATAAACTATAAGTTCCCCCACAATTGAAACATCACCACAAACAGCACCGACATATCCATCATAATTTTGGCTGTCCCAAGAAACATCGGCATGTAAAACAAAAACTGATAGGCTGCTAATTCATCGTCATTCTCCATTCGTTCTGCTTTATCCGAAAGGACCATATTGCGTTGCATAATGGCATTCAGCTGAACCTGCGCGTCCTTGGTCCCACTATTGGTATATGCATAAAGCATCTTCATCGTAGACTGAATTTCCGGCACAGAAAGCTCCTTTAAAAATCGATTATACGGTTTCATGGAAGCAGGGTCTTCCATAATATCGTCCAACAGATTTCTCATATCGTCCTTCATAACCTCTGGCGTATCCTTTTCAGTGTCCATTAATGCACGATATACATTATCCGCAGAAAGTCTCAGCGTCATAACACGAAGCCATCCAGGGAATTTCTTATTAACTTCACGCTCAAGTCTTGCTTTTGCCCTTGGAAAATGAAGAGGATCTTCTCTGACATGACTCCAGTCTTTTGCCATATTCGTTGCCTTCATCTCTTTTGCCTTTCCTAACCAGGAACCGCGAAGCTTAATCTCGGCAAATACATAAAGTAAGAAAAACAAAAGAAAAAGTATGGTTGATGCCATCTGATATGCGGTGCCATCAAGCGGTGCTCTCATCGCATCATTCTGTGTCAGAACACGAAACAACACCGTACAAAGCAAAAGCACCGAAAACATGCTAAGATTAATCTTTTTGCGCATACTATGGCGTTCCTTCTGAAATAAATACACACGTTCTTTATAAAGCTTCAAATCCTCAATCAGAATAAACAGCGGCGCTGTATATTGCACACTCTAACGGTCGGATTTGCGCAGCAAATCGTTCGCGATGCGGAGCG
>JAZUED010000084.1:0-4901 GCA_045640005.1 Candidatus Fimousia sp. | reverse complement strand
CACGTATTCGTGAAGAAATCGCAGCAGGTAAGAATGTAATTTCTGCTATCAAAACTGGTTTCTCCAAAGCCAGCTCCGCAATCTTAGATGGTAACATCACAACATTAATCGCTGCAGCAGTACTTTATGTAAAAGGTACTGGTTCCGTAAAAGGTTTCGCAGAAACTCTTGCAATGGGTATCTTAATCTCCATGTTCAGTGCCCTTGTAATCAGTAGAATTCTTGCATACGCATTCTACTACTTTGGATTCAAAGATCCAAAATACTACGGTACAAACCGTGCATTCAGAGAAATCAATTATGTAAAACATGGTAAGAAATTTGCTATTTTATCCTTAGTAGTAATTCTTGCAGGTTTTGCATTCATGCCTGTTAACAAGGCGAATAAAGACATCGGACACGTATTAAACTTCAGCTTAGAGTTCTCCGGTGGTACAGCATCCACAATCACATTCCCAGAAGGTGTGAAGATGGATGAAGCATTAGAAAAAGAAATCGTAGCACTTTACGAAAAAGCTTCTGATTCTGCGAATGTTCAGACACAGAAAGTAGCAGAAGATAACCAGATGGTAATCAAAACTAAGACACTTTCCTTAGAACAGCGTGAAGAATTAGAAAAGGCGTTAACTGGTAAAGAGTTTGGCGCTGACAGCGTAGCATGTGAAAATATCAGTTCTACAATCAGTAACGAGATGCAGCGTGATGCGATCATCTCCGTTATCATTGCTACTATTTTCATGCTGATTTACATCGCATTCAGATTCCGTGATGTAAAATTCGGTGCATCTGCTGTTATCGCTTTATTACATGACGTATTAGTAGTATTAACTGTATACTCTATCGCACGTCTTTCCGTTGGTAGTAACTTCATCGCATGTATGCTTACAATCGTAGGTTACTCTATCAACGCAACAATCATCATCTTCGACCGTATCCGTGAAAACTTAAAGGCTATGGACGGAGAGAATGTAACACTTGCTGACACTGTTAACAACAGTATCAACCAGACATTTACACGAAGCCTGAACACATCCATCACAACATTCATCATGGTATTCTGTTTATTCATCTTAGGCTCCTCCGCAATTCGTGAGTTCGCCTTAACATTAATGGCAGGTATCATCTGTGGTGGTTACTCCTCTATCTGCATCACTGGTCCATTATGGTACTACATGAAGAAGGGTGAAGTGAAAAATAAAAAAGGCAATAAACCTGCAGCAAAAGCTTCCGTTTTTGGTGGTCAGCCAGAAGCAAAAGCAGCTAAGAGAACAGGTAAAAGACAGAAGAGACGTTAATTATTTTCGTCCCTGATTTATAATGAGTTAGTAACAGGAGTTGCGACACTTATACGAGTGTACAACTCCTGTTTTTACCTTATTTATGATATTTACGATTCCTGAGACTATTTTCAGGATTCATATATTGAGGTTATTATGGAAAAATGGTTTATTCAGGCCAAGCGAGCAGATTTCTTTGGCCTTGGCAAAAAATTTCATATTGATCCGGTGATCGCCCGTGTGATTAGAAACCGAGATGTGATTGGGGAAGATGCTGTTGCAAGGTATCTTCATGGTGGTTTAGAATCCCTTCATGATCCACATTTGTTAAAAGACGTGGATTTAGCGGTTGATATTTTGCTAGAAAAGAAGCGCCTAAACAAGAAGATTCGTATCATCTCTGACTATGACGTGGATGGTGTGGTTTCTAATTACATTTTGTGGACTGCCTTTCATAAGTGTGGTATGGATGTGGATTTTCGTATTCCAGATCGTATCACGGATGGTTATGGCATCAACGAGCGATTGATTGCTCAGGCAAATGATGACGCCATCGATACAATTGTGACCTGTGATAATGGGATTGCTGCAATTTCTCAGATTGCTTATGCCAAGAGTCTTGGCATGACAGTGATCGTAACCGATCATCATGACATCCCATATGATATGGTAGATGGTAAAAAGCGATATCTTTCTTCCGAAGCAGATGCAATCGTAAATCCAAAACAGATTGAATGTCCATATCCATATGATAAGCTTTGCGGTGCGGTGGTTGCCTTAAAGCTTGTGCAGGTGCTTTATGAAAGAATGGGATTTCCTGGTGATGCGTACGAAGAGTTCGTACCATTTGCAGCAATTGCGACTGTTTGTGACGTAGTAGATCTGACCGATGAAAACCGAAGCCTGGTTCGTATTGGATTACAGATGATTCCGAACACAAACAATACCGGTTTGCAGGCACTTTTGGAAGTAAATGGACGCATGGGTGCCAAGATTTCTTCCTATGATCTTGGATTTGTCATTGGTCCATGTATCAATGCAACTGGTCGATTAGATTCTGCAACGATGGCGGTGAATCTGTTCTTAGAAAAAGATGTTGCCAGAGCAAGAGCGATGGCTTTGAAATTAAAAGAATTGAATGACTCCCGAAAAGCGATGACTGAAGAAGGCGTGAAGGAAGCATTTCATATGGTGGAGGAAGAAGGTCTCAATCAAGATGATGTGCTGGTGGTTTTTCTGCCGGATTGCCATGAAAGCTTAGCCGGAATCATCGCCGGACGTGTCCGCGAAAAGTATTATAAACCGACGATTGTTCTTACCCGCGCTGAAGAGATGGTGAAAGGATCCGGAAGATCCATCGAAGGATATCACATGTTTGAAGCTTTAAATGAAGTGAAAGATCTGATGACAAAATTTGGCGGGCATCCGATGGCAGCAGGATTATCTCTTCCAGAAGAAAATGTCGATCTCTTCCGCAAAAAACTGAATGAATTCGGAAAAAATCGATTGGATCAGGAAATCTTGACGAGAAAGGTTCCAATTGATGTGCGAATGCCGATTGATTATATCAGTGAATCATTGATCAGTCAGTTAGACCTTTTAGAACCATTTGGCAAAGCAAATGCGAAGCCAGTGTTTGCAGAAAGTAAGCTTAATATCTTAAGCCTTCGAAGAATGGGCAAGGCCAATAATATGTTAAAGCTTCGCATCCAGAATGAGCATGGGGCCGTGATCAATGGACTACTATTTCAGCGTGCCGATGAGTTAGAACATCTGCTTCGCAAAAAATATGGTGACAGAACCATCGACGGGCTGTATTATGGAAGAAGTGGAAATGTATTATTTTCCGCGGTTTATTACCCACAGATCAATGAATTTCGTGGCGTAAAAGAATTCCAGATTATCATAAATAACTTTATGGTGTAAATCTGGATAATATTTTGGGAGATAACATATGGAAAAAGAGATTAAACTCATTGCCATCGATATGGATGGTACGTTACTTTGTGATGATAAAAGCTGCACAAAGCGCAACTTTGAAGCGTTAAAGGCAGCAAAAGAGATGGGCTTGGAGATCGTTCCCGCAACTGGACGTTCGACAAATGGGATTCCATCGATTTTCTATGAATTAGACGCGCGCTACGGCATTTTCTGCAATGGGGCAACCTGCTATGATATCAAAGAAGAAAAGGTGATGGTAAAAGACCACTTTACTTTAGAAGAAGCGTTAAGCTTGATTGAAATCGCAAAAAAATATGATTGTACGTATGATGTTTATGCGAGTGGTTTTGGTTATATGGAACGAAGATTCTTTGATTCCTTCAGTGAATATACAACGGATGAGGGGATTAGAAGACTGATCGCATCAACGAGACGTTGCATTGACGTACCATTAGAAGAATTCCTGCCAAAGCATAACTTTTCTATTGAAAAGGTGAATATGTTCTTTAAGGATTATGAAGTGCAACGTGAGCTTGCAAGAAAAGAATTCTTAGATACAGGAATCACAGAAACCGTAAACTCTCTTTATAATAACTTAGAAGTGGTAAAGAAGGGCTGCAGCAAAGGAAAAGCACTGAAGATGCTTTCAGGTAAGCTCGGTATCGACATCTCTGAGTGCATGGCATTAGGTGATGGGGACAATGATACGCAGATGGTAAAGGCCGCTGGTGTGGGTGTTGCCATGAAAAATGCGATGGACTGTGTAAAAGAAGTTGCGGACTATATCACCGATGACAATAATCATAGTGGTGTTGGAAAAGCGGTTGAAAAATTTGTTTTAAAAAAATAAAAAAAGTACTTGACGATAAGAGGTTTCTTTGGTAAGATGTATCTTGTCGTTAGGACATGGGATCATAGCTCAGCTGGGAGAGCACCTGCCTTACAAGCAGGGGGTCACAGGTTCGAGCCCTGTTGGTCCCATTTTTTAAGTCAAAGACTTAATTTAACTTAATATGGCGAGATGGCTCAACTGGCTAGAGCGTCCGGTTCATACCCGGGAGGTTGAGAGTTCGAGTCTCTCTCTCGCTACTGTATGGACAAGGATAATCCTTGTCCATTTTTTACACATAATATTCATGGGGGAATAATATGATACGACCAAAAATAGGCCTTGATTGGGATGATGTTACAGCACCATTTAACAGCCTTGCAATCAAGATGGCTAACAAGAAATACAATATTGAGCCACCACTTACATTGGATGAGATTGATTCCTGGGAGAACAAGGGACGAGCCTCTGTAATTAAGGAATTTTATAATGATGAGAAGCTTTATCTTAGCCAGGTGGTATCAGAAGAGACTAAGGAGATGATACGTAAGCTAATGGAGATAGCAGATGTATATTTTATTACAGCTGCATACCCTAAGTTTATGGGGATTAGAGCCAAGCAGATTCTTGATGCATTTCCGGAATTTCCACCGGAGAACATAATCCTGGGTAATGCCAAGAATTTGGTTCAGTTCGATATTATTCTTGATGATGCAATTCACAATGTACTTGAATCACCAGCAACATATCCTGTATTAATGCGTAAGCCATGGAACTGGAAGATGACAGGTCTTTTATCAGTTAATAATATGAGAGAATTTGTTGCACTGGTTGAACAGATTATTAATGCCTCA
>JAZUED010000083.1:0-14220 GCA_045640005.1 Candidatus Fimousia sp. | reverse complement strand
GCAATTTCTAATATTTTTAATAATTTTTAGAATAAATCTAATTTATCCATATCTTTTAATAAGTCACGAACAATATCTGCAATCTTATCTACATCGCCTTCTCTGAAACCTTCAATGTTAAGTGGCATTAATGGATCATGTAAGGATAAACGAAGAAGTGCCCATCCTTTGATTTCTTCAGAATCAAAACTGATACGAATTCCTTCGTAAGAGTTTGGAACAACATAGATACCAGCAGCTGCTGCATTCTCTTCAAATGCTTTTAATACACCCTGTCCATATGCTTTAAAATCTTCTGTTAATAACTTCATACGGATTTCTCTGGATTCAAATTCTGGTTCTAAGCTTTCGATGAAGGAAGCAAGTGGTTTGTCTTCTTTCTTAGCGATTGCTGCTGCAATTAACATCTTAACTGCCATGTAAGCACCATCATCTAAGAAGTAGTTTTCGCTTAATGCACCATGTCCGGATGTTTCGATTGCAAGTGGAGATACGATACCTTCGTCATTTAATCTCTTGGATTCGTTGATAACGTTCTTGTAACCACGTTTAAATCTGTGCTGTTTCATACCGATTCCTTCCAAGAATCTTGTGAGACGATCGGATGTTACAGAGTCTGTTACGATTGTTCCACCTGGGTAATCTTTTGCGATGATTGCTGCCATCATAGCGATGATTGCATCACGGTTAACTTCGCCACCATCTGGTAACACTGCGGACGCACGGTCAACGTCTGTATCAAAGATGATACCGATATCTGCTTTGTTAGCTAATACTGCAGATTTGATTGCTTCCATCGCTGCTTTATTTTCAGGGTTAGGAATGTGGTTAGGGAACATTCCGTCTGGATCTAAGAACTGGCTTCCGGAGATATCAGCACCAAGTTCTGCACATACACGTTCTGCGAAGAATCCACCTGCACCATTACCAGCATCTACAACTACATGTAAGCCAGCAAGTGGTTTGTCATAATCTTCTGCATTAACGCCTGCTTTGATCTTATCGCATAAGCTGTTTACATATAAAGATAATGTATCAAATTCTTCTGCTTCTTTATCACAAACTGCTACTTCACAGTCCTGAGCTACTGTTAAGATTGCTTTGATGTCTGTTCCTTCTAAACCACCATCTTTGTCAAAGAATTTTAAACCATTACGGTTAAATGGTAAGTGGCTGGCTGTTAACATGATAGAACCATCAAAATCTGTTTCTGGGAAAATTGTTGTCATGAACATGGATGGTGTAGAAACTAATCCACAATAGTAAACAGTTGCGCCTTCAGAGAGCATGCCTGCTACAACACCATTCTTCATATCCTGAGCTGTAATACGGGAGTCATGTCCAACACCGATTCTTAAATCAGCTACAGCTTTTCCGGTTTTCTTGGATAACCATGCAACAAATCCCTGTCCAATACGGTTTGCAATGTCGCCTGTTAAGTTAATGTGTTCGCCTTCAATACCTTCAGCAGCGATACCACGGATATCACTACCGTTCTGTAATTTTAATAAATTGCTCATAAATCTCTCCTTCATAATGCTTGATTATAAAATACTCGTAATTGAATTGCGGTTTGTTAATATGTCACAATTTCTACGGGGCCACATTATGACATATTTACCATAAGTATATCATAATTAAGCACTTTCTTCAAACTGAGAGTTATATAAATCATGGTAGAAACCATGTGCCTTCATCAGTTCTTCATGGTTGCCCTGTTCAATAATATCACCATCTTTTAATACAAGAATCACATCGGAATTCTTGATGGTAGAAAGTCTGTGGGCAATAACAAAGCTGGTTCTTCCCTTCATCAGGTTGTCCATCGCTTCCTGAATGAGTGTCTCTGTTCTTGTATCAACGGAGCTGGTTGCCTCATCTAAGATTAAGATCTTATTATCTGCTAAAATGGCTCTCGCAATGGTAAGAAGCTGTTTCTGACCCTGAGAAATATTAGTCGCCTCTTCATTTAACTCAGTTTGATATCCATGTTCTAAAGTCTGGATAAAGTGATGTGCATGAGCTGCTTCTGCTGCCGCAATGACCTCTTCATCAGTCGCATCTAATCGACCATAGCGGATATTTTCCATGATCGTGCCTTTAAATAACCATGTATCCTGTAATACCATGCCAAATGCTTCTCTAAGCTCGCTACGGTCAAACCCCTGTACATCCCAGTCATTTAAGCGGATTGCGCCGTTATCAATATCATAAAAACGCATCAGTAATTTGACAATGGTTGTCTTACCGGCACCAGTTGGACCTACAATCGCAATCTTCTGACCTGGTTTTACTTTTGCATTAAAGTCATTGATAATTCTCTTATCTCTCGTATATCCAAAATCCACATGCCAGAATTCTACGGAACCATCTAAATCGTCGATGGTAACATTTCTCTCCTGGCCGCTAATTGGATCTTCAAGCACTTCATGCATAAAGGATTCCTGTTCTTCTTCGCCTTCATCAAGGAATTCAAATACTCGTTCTGCTGCAGCCATGGTAGACTGAAGCATGTTAGACACCTGAGCAAGCTGATTAACTGGCTGTGTAAACTGTCTTACATACTGAATAAAGGACTGGATATCCCCAACTTCAATAGTTCCACGGATGCTTAAATACCCACCAACAATTACTACTGCTACATATCCAAGATTGCCGACAAATGTCATCAACGGATGCATCAAACCGGATAAGAACTGGGATTTCCATGCAGACTGATATAAAATATCATTCTTCTGTTCAAATTCTTTTAAAATCGTTTCTTCTTTATTAAATAATTTTACGATATTATGTCCGCCAAATACTTCTTCGATCTGTCCATTGACATGACCAAGGTATTCCTGCTGTGCTTTGAAGTACTTTTGGGAGTTCTTGATTACAAACATAACAAGCACTGCAGAAATAGGCAATGTTACAAGTGCAATCAATGTCATCAAAGGACTGATGGACATCATCATGACAAATACACCGATGATGGTTGCCGTAGACTGAATGAGCTGGTGAAGGGTCTGGTTAAGACCTGTACCAAGCATATCGACATCGTTGGTAATTCTTGATAAGACTTCCCCATGAGTTGTCTTATCATAATAATTCATCGGCAGACGGTTGATTTTTTCAGATAATTCCTTACGAAGATTGTAGGAAACCTTCTGAGAAATACCTGCCATAATATACCCCTGAATATATCCAAACAGGGCACTGATTGCATATAAACCTACTAATATAAGAGCAATCTGTCCGATTCTGTCAAAATCAATACCGCCACTTCCGGTAATCTTAGCCACGAGACCTTTATAAATTTCCGTGGTTGCCTTACCTAAGATTTTCGGTCCAATAATATTAAAAAGGGTACTTCCTACAGTAAAAATCATCACAATGATGATTCCGAGGTGGTACTGGTTCAGGTATTCGATTAATTTCTTTAATGTTCCTTTGAAGTCTTTTGCCTTTTCTACAGGAGCGCCTGGACCTCTGTGGCGTCTTCTTCTAGGTTGTTCTGCCATTTATTCCACCTCCCCTTCTAATTCCTTCTGACTCAGCTGACTTCGTGCAATTTCCTGATAAACCTGATTGCCCGCAAGCAGCTCTTTATGCGTACCTTTTCCTACAATACGACCTTCATCAAGAACGATGATCTGATCTGCATGAAGAATGGTACTGATTCGCTGCGCAACAATGAGTACAGTTGCGTCAGACACTTCTTTATTTAACGCCTTTCGAAGGGCTGCATCGGTCTTAAAATCAAGAGCAGAAAAGCTATCGTCAAATACATAAATCTTTGCATTCTTAGCAAGAGCTCTCGCAATGGCAAGTCTCTGCTTCTGCCCGCCAGATACATTGGTTCCTCCCTGGGCTATTTCTGTATCATATTTATCTGGTTTTGTTTCAATAAATTCTAAAGCCTGTGCAATTCTTGCTGCCTTTTCGATTTCAGCATCAGTTGCATCCTCTGCACCAAATCGTAAGTTAGAATCAATGGTTCCGGAGAATAACACTCCTTTTTGTGGAACAAAACCAATTTGTTTTCGAAGGTCATTTAACCTTAATTTTCTAATATCAGTTCCATCGATTTTAATGCATCCACCGGTAACATCAAAAAGTCTTGGAATTAACTGTACCAAAGTAGACTTTCCACTACCGGTACTTCCAATAAATGCTGTCGTCTTGCCTGCATGTGCAGTAAAGTCAATATCATGTAACACATCTTCTTCTGCACCTGGGTAAGCGAAGTTTACATGTTCAAATGTAATCTCACCCTGTGTTCCCATCTCCTCTGGTGCTTCACAATCTGTAATTAATGTTTCGGAAGTTAATACTTCATCGATACGTTCTGCAGCAACAGAAGCTCGAGGAAGCATGATAGAAATCATCGTAAGCATTAAGAAGGACATGATAATCTGCATTGTATAAGTAATAAATGCCATCATATCTCCGACCATGATATCCCCGGCATCGATACCGTGTGCACCAACCCAGATGATCAGGATGGAAACACCATTCATAATAAACATCATGGCAGGCATCATAAATGCCATCATTCGGGAAGTAAATAACTGTGTCTGCATGAGGTTTGTATTGGCCTCATCAAAACGGCCTTCTTCATATTTTTCTCTGGAAAATGCTCGGATAACCGGAATACCTGTTAAGATTTCTCTTGCCACTAAGTTTACGCGGTCAACTAAAGACTGCATAATCTTAAATTTCGGCATAACCGCAACCATAAGAATACCAACTAAGCCAAGTAACAATACGACTGCAAGAACAATAATCCAGGACATGGAAAGGTCTGTCTGTGACACACGAAAGATTCCGCCAAGTCCCATGATCGGTGCATAAAGCACCATACGAAACATGACGATCATAAACATCTGAATCTGCTGCACGTCATTTGTACAACGAGTAATTAAGGATGCAGTAGAAAACTTATTCATCTCTTCATTAGAAAAGGATACAACCTTCTTAAAGATGGATTCACGAAGTTCCTTACTAGTCACTGCGGCAAGTTTTGCTGCAACCAAAGTTACTAAAATCGCAAAAATCATGCATCCAAAGGATAATCCGATCATTCTTACCCCATATCTCTTCAGGTAATTCATCTGATGGGCATCCATATCCACCCCTAAGGTTTCATATTCCTGTCTGACAAAGGAAATCGCAATGGCATTACCATAGCTATCCTTGAATTCTTCTAAATCCTTGTCACTCATCTTAGCAAGCATGGCCATATTCTCATTCTCGATTTCCTTACCTGCTGCTAACATCTGCTGTGCCTGGAATTTCATCATGGCAAGCTCTGCATCTAAAAATGCATCGCTTAAGGTATCCATGGTTTGTTTATCGACATCCTTGTAATCTACACGGTAGATGTCCCCATCTTTTTGATAGGTGTCTGCCATTAATTTCTGTATATCTTCAGGCATCATAGCTACAAGCCCCAGATAAGAGGCTTCTCTGATTTGTTCCGGAACCGCATATTCAATCCCTTTATAGGTAAGGCCAACATTAACAATGTTGGAGGTATACGTTGGTAATGTCAGTTCACACATTGCCTGCCCGATCAGTAGCACAATGATGACTAACATGATATGCCAGCGTTTTTTGGCAAATTTCATAATTCTAAGCATTGTATTTGTCTATCTCCTCTTCCATAATATCAGCCAGTTCTGTAACAAGTGCATACAGCTGTTTTGATTTTTCTTCTCCCAGACGTTCCAAGCTGTTTCTGATAATCTCATGTCGATTTTTGTGGTGTTCATCAACAATCGCCTCTCCTTTTTCTGTCAGCTGCAATCTGGTTACTCTTCGATCTTCCTTAGACGGAATCTGGCGAATCAGTCCCTTCATAGTCAGATTTCTTACTGTTTTTGAAACTGCCGGCATAGTTGCACCCATCTGTTTTGCAACTTCTGACGTGGAAGGATATTTTGCAAGTCCCTCATCCGTAATTTTAGAAGCAATCTTTACCGCCATCAAGGCCGCAAAATCCCCACCTGAACACTCTCCATTCTGATAACAGCGATTATTCATCAGACGAATCTTATGCATGACAATCATAAATCTTTGCAAATCATGCTTCTTCTTGATTTCTTCCATAAGAAAACTCCTTTCTGCCCATTTATTTAACTTTATTAATTATTAACCATGTTAACTATTTCTATTATATGACGATAGTTAACTTTGTCAAGTAATAAAAAAGGTATATCAATTTCCTGTATATTCAAAAAATCCTCTTGAAATGACAGGTTATTCCCATCAGATCAAGAGGATTGTTTATTTTATACAATATTCCATTAAACTATATTCTATTAATCATAATATACTCGGTCTAAGGTCAGTCCGCATGCCGGTGCCGTTCTTCCTGCCTCTGCACGTACTTTGCATTCTAAAATGCCTGGCAGCTCTTCTACCTTCATCTCTCCTGTACCAATTTCAAGGAGTGTTCCTACCAAGATACGTACCATATGAAATAAGAATCCATCCCCTTCAAAGGTAAAACGGATTTCTTCTCCAATTCGTTCAATATTAAGAACCTTAATCGTACGAACCGTGGATTTTTTCTTTACTTTCTTTCCGCAGAAAGACTGAAAATCATGCGTTCCTTTTAAGATTTCCGCCGCCTCATTCATGGCATCAAAATCTAATTTTCCAACAAACGGATACAAATATTTTCTTTCAAATACATTATGGTTTTCACTGTTCCACACACGGTAGATATAACGCTTCCCTGTCACATTCAATCTGCTGTGAAAACGTGGGGATACTTCTTTTACTTCTGTAATTCCAATATCAAGAGGCAGGTATTCATTCAAATAAGCATGGATTTCTTCCACCGGCATCGCACAATTCGTCTTAAAATTTGCCACCTGTCCGTGAGCATGCACTCCTGCATCAGTTCGGCCGGATCCATTGATTTCTACATCCTCTCCGGTCATGCGGGAAAGTACATCCTCAATCTTACCCTGAATGGTATTACCTGTCGCCTTTTGGCGCTGCCAGCCCTGATATCTCGTTCCGTCATAAATAATCTTTAATCTGATATTTCTCATCGCTTACAACCTATGCATCACTGCTGCCACGGGAAGTCCCACTACATTATAGTAGTCTCCGGAAATTCCTTTGATAAATGCTGCTGCCTTTCCCTGAATGCCATAGGCTCCAGCTTTGTCCATTGGTTCCCCAGTTTTAATATAATTCCAGATTTCGTCATCACTCATCTCATAAAACTCGACCAATGTTTCCTCATAGAATGTATCCACGCCCGCGTCACTTACTAATGTCACGCCAGTAAATACAGAGTGCTTCTTTCCAGACAGCATAGAGAGCATGGCAAATGCATCTGCCTCGTCTTCTGGCTTTCCTAAAATCTTGCCATCATAAGCAACTACCGTATCCGAACCAAGCACCAGATATTCATCTGGTGCTTGTAATTGATCATATACATCTTTTGCTTTTTGTGCAGACAATTCCATAACAATCTCCGCCGGATTTGTCTTCGTGATTACTTCCTCTACATCACTCTTAATTACGGTAAAGGAAAGTCCCACCTGGGTTAAAATTTCCTTTCTTCGTGGTGATCCGGAAGCTAAAATTAATTTTTTATCCATCATAAACTCCTCTTTCACAGGCGAGTTTACTCAGATTCATATTTACTGAATCTCATAAATAGAAACCATATAGGTATCATATTCAATGGATTCCCCTTGATTATAATCAACTGCTGTCTCGCCTGCTTTGGTATAGACTTTGTAATTTTCTTTCTTACCCTTATCATTTAACACGTCTTTTACAGAATCGTCAATACCTGCCTTCTTAAAAAGTGCATGCAGAGCAGCCTGATATTCATCAACTTTGTCTGTGTCTACTTTTGTATAATCATTATATGCAAGATCAATTCGTGAAATCTTGCCATCTGTTACAATTACATTTGCAAGCGGTGCATAATCACTATGTCCGACTTCGCAGGAAAATCCCTTTTCCATACCATCTGCATAATATTTATCAAGCTCCCAGCCTGCTTCCTCAAGCTCGTTGCAAAGATCTGTCAATCCTTCGTAATAAACCATCTGCACCTGATTCATTCGAATTCCAAGTTCCTGTAATCCAAGGTTTAAGATAAATCCATTAAAATCTTTTGATCTAGTTCCCTCATAATAGTCTTCGATAAATACAGGGACTTCCTGACCATCTTCTGTTTTCATGGTTATTGCTTCTTTTTCCATGGATTTTAACCAGTCTCCAATGCCTGGGAACAGTTTTTCCGCTTCTTTGCACCACTCCATCTCATATACTTTATATGGGCTTACTGCTGATAATTCTCCATGTTTCTTGCAATACAGATTAATCGCATTTCCTTCAATCACACAATTGAATTTATCATAATACTCTTTCTTTGAAACCATATCAGAATCAACGACCAGTTCTTCAGCGCAGGAATCCATAAAGGTACGTTTTGACCATTCAATCGTTCCAATTTCTGTTTCAAAACCTTCATCGGAATAGGTTACTAATTCTCCTGTCTCTTCATCCATTTTTAGATCTTCTTTAAAATATCGATCGATTTCTTTTTTGCTCCATCCAACCGTTCCATACTCATCTACAAAATCCAAAATGTCATTCGCTTTTTCCTGGAACGCTTTATTGGCTACAGGAGTTATCTCTTTTACGGAAACATTTGCCGCTTTCATCCCTTGCTTTTTCATCAAATCGGGCATTACCGGTGGATAAACACTTGCAGCAATCAAACCAATAATGACACAAAACGCAAGAAGTTTTATCACTTTACGAATCATTAATAACCCCTCCTTTTTAATAAGAAATGAATGAGAAGTGCTGGGATAAGCCCTGCAATCACACTTATGCTTAAAGCCTGAATTGGTAATTCAAGGCTGCTAATGGCTACAAATACGAATGGGAACAGCATACAAAAGCCGAATCCATATAATACAAATGCTCTCATCAGTTTCGATACGAAAAATCCTTCCACTTCCGGATAATTCATTCTTCTGAAATAATATCTGGAAAGAGCAAAGAATAAAACAAATGCTACTGCTAAGATACCCATCTCTGCCGGATAAATATGGTATTCACTAACTGCATTCATTGGATTAAACAATCCAAATACATCGATGAAATTCCATGCAAGCGATGCATCCTCACCCGGCATCGATGCGAAGATATGACTAAAGCTTCTATATAATAGAAATGCTACGGTCTTTAAGGATTTGATATGGTAGGATTCTGCTACGATATATAAAAATCCACCAAGATACCCGGTTGTACAAAACATTCCGTATCCAACAATTCCTGCAAGTACTGCATTTCGAATAATAATCTGTGCAAAAAAGAAAATCATATAAACGCCAGTGAGCCAACACCACATAATCAGGAGCACTTTTCCATAAACAAGCGGATTTTCATTTGCCACAAATCTGGCACAGTCTTTGTAACGTAAATAATTGCTTACAATCCAGCCTCGATTGATCATCATCAATGCAATACTTCCAACTGCATAAGCAAGAAGTGGAAGTGTATAGGCAACGATGCCCTGTCTGAATTTATACCAGAAAATATCTTTTTGCTTTAATGGCAGACTTGAAATCCATTCTTTTGTTTTGCTTTTACTTAAATTATGAAAAAGAAGAATCGTCACTACCATTACAAAAAATGCAAGTTCTAGATAAACCATATGACTTTGACTCAAAAAGCTTGCAAATGCCGTGCTGTCATCTCCCATATAAAAATATGGCACAAAATAAAAATCTCTCCATAAATTATTTATATTAGACTGTAAACCAGAAAGATTAAGGACCATCACAAGAGATCCTAAGAATGTCCAGATTCCAATGCTTTGATTCTCACGGATCCAGAATTTTTTCTGCTGTTTCATTACTGTTCCCTCCCTTCTTTATTCATATATAAGAAGATTTCTTCTAAGGAAATCGGAATTTCTTCTACAAAATTTGCTCCACATTCATAAAGCAGTTCTTTCTTTTCTTCATCAAAGCCTTCCCAGATTACTGTATAAATGCTTCCGATATTTGAAAAGTTTAAGATGCCTTTCCAGCCTGCAAATCCGTCTGGTAAGCCATCTGGAAATACAATCTGAAGCTTGGTTGCTTTTTCTTTTACTTCATCTAAGGATCCATTGCCTGTTACCTTACCATCTTTGATCATAGTAATGCTGTCACAGAAGTTTTCAATTTCTCCTAAATGGTGGGAAGTAATGAGCACTGTCATATCTCGTTCTTCCACTTCGTTGATGATCATATCAAACAGCTGCTGTTTTGCGATAACATCAATTCCTTCCATTGGTTCATCTAAAATCAATACTTCTGGATGAATCGCTAGATTGAGAATCAATGCCAGACGCATCTTCTGCCCCTTTGAAAGCTGCTTGATCATCTTCTTCACATTCAGCCCCATCGCTTCGTTATAATAGTCAAAATCCTCTTTAGAAAAGCTTGGATATGCTGCTTCATAGATTTTAATCATTTCACGAATACGATAATTAGGGTAGAAATCATTGCTGTCTGCCACATATCCCATCTTCATCTTAGCATCCGGATTATCGTATACTTCTTCTTCATCTAGAAGGATGCTTCCCTGATCGGCTTTATAAATCCCAGTCAGGCATTTGATCAGAGTTGTTTTTCCAGAACCATTTGGTCCGATCAGTCCATGAATGCTTCCTTTTCTCACTTCGAAGGATACATCTTCTAAAACTTTCGTTTTTCCGTATCCTTTAAAGAGGTTTTCAATCTTAATTTTAATCATGAGATTCCTCCTTAATTCCCTTAATAATTTCTTCAATCACTTTCCATATTTCTTCTTTTTCCATTCCGTGGTAAAGCATATCTCCAATCAATGGTTTCAACTGCCCTTTATATTCCATAAGTTTTTCCTCCAGGTTCACAACCGGCTTGGTTTCTGCAACAAATGCTCCTTTCCCGCGTATTGTTACAATGACATTCTCCTGTTCTAACATGCGATACGCTTTTTGTATCGTGTTAGGCGTAACTCCAATCTGTCTAGCCATGTTTCTTACCGAAGGAAGTGAGTCTCCTGCTTTTAAATATCCTTTTAGGATGTTCTCCTTCATCTTACGGACCAGCTGTTCATAGATTGGTAAGCTGCTGTTATAATCAATCTGAAACATGTAGCCCTCCTTGTCTTATTATTCATTGTCATTCATCCTTAATCATTGATGATATTGTCACTTTTATAGTGCAATACAGCTGTATCAACTGTATCAACTGTATCAACTGTATTATTCGTACCATCTGTATTACTACAACTGATACAGTTAATATATAAAAAAATCAGCCCTTTGTCAAGAGCTGAAATATAATAAAAATTTAATAGAGTTTCGCTTGCGAAACTCTCGCGCCGAGCGCGGTCGCGACAGCGACATCTACATTACGCGCGAGTGTGCATCCCCACGGAGTGTTTTTATGTTATAGGAAACGAAGTTTCCTATAACATAAAAAAGACTTGAGAAGGAATCTCAAGTCTTTAGCAGGGATAGCAGGATTCGAACCTACAAATACTGGAATCAGAATCCAGGGCCTTACCGTTTGGCGATATCCCTTTAGTATAAAATTGAAAATGCAAGACCTGAGAAGGAATCTCAGGCCTTTAACAGGGATAGCAGGATTCGAACCTACAAATACTGGAATCAGAATCCAGGGCCTTACCATTTGGCGATATCCCTATGCACTTTGTATCAAGCATATCTGCTCGGTACATTTATACATTATAGTCTTTTTGATTTTAAAATGCAACCCTTAATTTTGCACAAATCAAGGGTTGTAATCATCTTTATAAATTGTGTATATTGCACATACACTACACACAATTACACTAATCTACGAATCGTTTTAATCTTCATGATATGAACGGAAGATACTTTGATTCCACCTTTTGGTGTGCTCGCATGAATAATCTTTCCTCCGCCAATGTAAATTCCTACATGACCAGAATAGCATACAAGGTCTCCAGCTTTCGCGTTCTTTAATGATACTGCTTTCCCATATTTTCTCTGTGCAGAAGAACTGTGAGGAAGTTTAATTCCAAAATGTTTAAATACAGACATTGTAAATCCAGAACAGTCCGCGCCGTGTGTTAAACTTGTTCCGCCATACTTATATGGATTACCCTTAAACTTTAATGCATACTTCGCAACGCTTGCTCCTTTACCTGATCCTGTGCTTGTTTTTTTCTTACTCTTTGTTGTTTTTAAGTAGCTTGTCTTTACAAAAAGTTCTTTCTCGCCTTTTTTAATTACAGTAAATGAACCGCATGTTCCAATACAGGTAATGGTAGCATTCTTCTTATAGGATCCGGATTTTGCTGCATAACCACTTGGTGCCTTATAAATCTTTGTTTTCTTTTTAGCATATCTTATATATGCTTCTTCTGCATAAGTAACGACAGGTTCGGTTGCTTTTAAATACTTATTCTTAATATATCCAACCATTCCGTCACATTCAATCTTTGACCATGTTTTATTCTTTTTCTGCAAAATAATAACTGGTGTCTTCCATGTAAGATATCCGATTCCCTTTGATTTTGTCTTTGCGGATTTTCTTACCTTTACACGATCCACTACAATATAACGAATGTCTTTATTCTCTGGTTCTTCCGGAGTAACTGACTCTTCCGGAGTTTCTGTTTCATCTGGATTTGGAGTTACCACTTGTTCAACACTCTGATCCACATCATTCGTAATCTGATCAACCTTTTCTACTGCTTCGGTAGAAGTATTCATTGCATCCTCAATTACATCGGCCTTTACATCCACACATGCAATCCCAAATACCATTGTGCAAATGATTTCGAAACTAAGAACCGCTGTCATTACTTTCTTTAATGTCTTACTTAAAATACCCATTCTATTCTCCTCATAATTATATTACGATTTTATTACAAATTTCTTACACATTTATTATAACATCAAAAAAAGGGTGTGTCAAAACTGACACACCCTAATTCACCGAGATTTTAAAATCTTATAATGTAGCTAATAATTCTTCCATTAATTCTTTTGTAGCAAGACCTTCGGAGAATGCTGTAGCACTACCTGTAGCAAGACCCATCTTTAATGCTTCTTCATAGCTTCCATTCTTTAAGTAACCAGCAATGAAACCAGCTACCATGGAGTCACCAGCACCTACAGAGTTTTTAACAACTCCTTTTGGTGGTTTAGATACAGATACTTCACCGTTTTCATCTACTAAGATTGCACCATCACCGGCCATGGAGATTAATACATTACGTGCTCCAAGATCCTGTAATTTCTTAGCATATTCGATGATTTCGTCATTGTTCTTTAATACTACACCAAACATTTCTCCTAATTCATGATTGTTTGGTTTGATTACGAATGGATGATATTTTAATACATTCATTAATAAATCTTTTGTAGCATCTACTGCAATATGAATGTCTTTATCCTGTAAACGAGCCATGATCTTTTCATAGATATCTTCTGGAAGTGTATTAGGAATGGAACCAGCTAATACTAAGATGTCACCATCTTCGATTTCATCTAATTTTGCGTATAAAGCTTCTAATTCATCATCATGAATCATAGGACCCTGTCCATTGATTTCACTTTCTTCCTGAGACTTGATTTTAACATTGATACGGGACATACCTTCTCTTAATGTGATAAAATCAGATTCAACGCCCATTGCAGCAACACCATCAGAGATTTCTTTTCCAGTAAAGCCTGCGATGAAACCTAATGCTGTGGATTTGATACCAAGGTTGTTTAATACCATGGATACGTTGATTCCTTTACCACCATAGTAAATGTCTTCCTGTGCAGTTCTGTTAACCATACCTAATGTTAAGTTATCTACTTTTACAACATAGTCCAATGCTGGATTAAATGTAACTGTATAAATCATTTTGCTTCTCCTTTTTCGATTATTCGACTTCAATCACAATTGTGTGTTCACGGTAAATTTTGTCTGGCAATTTATCAGTAACGATGGTTGCATCTTCGATTTTGCCAAATGTTACTGATGAATTCACAGAAAACTTTGAGCTGTCGGAAAGAACATAAGCCTTGTACGATTTACTCATCGCCATACGCTTAATTCTTGCCTCCTCAATATCTGGAGTTGAGTAGTTTGCATCCAGAGAAATACCATTCACTCCAAAGAATCCTTTAGAAAAATGAAAATCTTCAATGGAATGTTCAGCCTGGCTTCCAAC
>JAZUED010000082.1:0-6717 GCA_045640005.1 Candidatus Fimousia sp. | reverse complement strand
TCCGGATACATGGGAATGTCCAGACCTTTTCTGCCTAGAAAATGAAAATGGCGAAAAATGCTGGTTCTTCTGGACCGCCGATGGTTATTATTTTGCCGGGGATTTTGATGGGTATACCTTTAAAAGCTATGGGGAACGTGGAAAAGCCTATGCAACAAAGTTTGCTTATGCAGCACAGACATTTTCCGGAACAGAGGGTGAAGTGATTTCTGTTCCATGGCTTAGATTGCCAAATGACGGCCGAAATTTCACAGGAGCATTTGGAATGCCTGTTAATTTTTCTTATGTTGTAGAAAATGGAAAACATCAGCTCCTGCAATGGCCGGTTAAAACCTTATTTTCCCAAAGTGTCCCAGTAAAAGCACAATCCATTATTGATGAAAATGGCAAAATAGTTTATAATGAAAACGATAAGCAGACGGTATTGCTTGTGAAGATGAAGTTCAATCCGGAGTATAAGAATGAGTATTGTTGGATGGTTAATCATACAAGAGTGACTTATTCTGCTGCATCTGGAATGGTGATGGTAGAACCGGATAAATTCTTGGCGGGATATGATTTTTCAGAAGTAATAATGGTAATTGATGATAAAATACTTGAGATGTATTTTGATGAAGGCAGAAGCGTCGCAGTATTTCCACTCCATCAATCCGAAGTATCCATTTGTATGGAGTCGGCCCAATTTGATTCCGTAGAGATGTATACAGTGAGATAATCGTTTGCAGGTATTATAAATTATCGTGTGGGAGAAAACATAAATGGCAACGATTAAAGACGTAGCAGAAGAAGCTGGACTAGCGGTAAGTACCGTATCACGTGTCTTAAATAACCGTGGTTATATCAGCGATGCTGCAAGAAAAAAAGTTAATGATGCCATGGCAAAACTGAATTATCAGCCGAATGAGCTGGCAAGATCTCTTCATCGTAAGAATACGAATATGATGGGAGTGATTGTTCCGCACATCCGACACCCATATTTTGCAGAAGTAATCAGTAATATTGAATATTATGCTTATAAAAAGGGTTACAAAGTGCTTCTATACAATACTCGCGGAGCAAGTGACCGAGAGATGGAATGCGTAGAGATGTGTCGAAGCAATCGTGTTGATGGCATTATTATGTGTACAGGGGGAATCGCCTTAGAAGGATTCCATAGTCTTGGACTTCCGGTAATTTCTTTTGAACGAAATACTGACGTTAGTGATGCATCGATTGAGTGTGATAATACTCAGGGAGGCAGAATGGCTGGCGAATTGCTCTTGAAAAAAGGCTGCAAGCATATTCTTCACATTGGAGATATGTCAACGGATTATGCGATGCCAGGTGATGCCCGAGGAAAAGGACTTTATGAAGTCTGTGATCAGGCAGGCGTGGAATGTATTGATATCATCGTAGATCGTGAATCCTATACAACCATGCAGTATCATGATGTTATTGAACAGGCACTCACAGAACATCCAGAAGTAGATGGTATTTTTGCAAACAGTGATATCATTGCAGCACAGATTTTACAGGTTTGCAGAAAGTTACAGATTGATGTTCCTGGTCAGGTTAAAGTTATTGGATTTGATGATGTCCAGATTGCATCCCTGACAGCACCACAGCTGACAACTATTCATCAGCCGATTGAAGAAATGGCAGAAATCGCAGTACAGATGTTTGACAATGTTGTCAACGACAAAGCGGTACCAAAACGTACAGTATTGCCGGTAAAATTAATTGAAAGAGAAAGTACATTATAAAGTACAAGTACATAAAAAAGAGTTCCGATCATTCGGAACTCTTTTTCGTTATAGTGATTTGCTAAAATTATTTCTCGTTATATACAAATTTTCTATTTGTAAATGTTTTGCACTAACTTGATACTATCTTCCACATGTTTTGCATTCTTAATAATCATTACGTAAAGATGATCTTTGTTGCCACCTTTTGTATTGTATTTCTGGCCAAATTCACTCTTAGTCAGATCGATTGCAAAATATCCATCTTCTGCATCTGTTTTATCGAGGGATCCATCTTCGTTGATACGAATACCCGCGGTATCAAACACGAGCTGTTTGTTCTTTTCTAATGCCCTGATATCTTCTTCCGGAAGTACTTCCTTTAAATCATAACCTGCATTGATTGCCAGTAAGTATTTATACATATCGGCATTACAAACGGCTACATCAATTCTTCTTGAGGATACTTTCGTCTGAACTTCAAGCTCCATAATATAATAGTAGGAATTGTCATAATCAAAAGGCTGATCATAGTCTACTCTGACTCCACCATGATTTGTGATTCCATCTTTTAAAAGCTCTGTTTCAAAATTCTTAAACCATGGAGAAGCGTCAGTTTCTTCCGTATTAAGCACGCAGCACACATCAAGTCTTACCGGTTTATGCCCCTGATAAAGCAGATTGGCAAATGTTCCAATCGTGAAGATGATAAAAATGGCTGCTAAGATGTACCACTTAAAATAGTCCATAACGAATTTTAATTTTGCGAAGCCTTTTAATCTTTTAAAAGTTTCGATATCTCTTTTTACTTCAAGCCAGAAAAAGGATGGAACCTTGTCTGCTTGTCTCTTTTCTTTCTTAGATCTTCCCATAATCGAATATCTCCTGTTTACGATTTTTAGAATAAATCCTGGATATTATCATAATCCATATAATCTTTGCTTTGATTATTTGATGTGCCAGGATTAAAGTTGTAAAAATCATCTTCTGCAAAGCCGTCATCGTTGGTTGGAAGATAAGGCTTAATAATAGAAGAAATAATAGTAGAACAGAACTGACCAAGAAGACCAAAGATAATAAATAATAATCCTGGAAGATTCACAGTGATGAACATGCCGCCAGCCATAACAAGTATCATAATAAGTGTCATTGGCGCATGTTTAATGGAGAGGGTGAATGCCCATACTAAAATATCACGGTTTTTACGATCAAATTTTGCAAGGAGTGCATATGCATAAATGGAGATGAACATCCATAAAAGAAAAAGCACTGCAAAAAATACCATAAAGAATGTAAAGATGCCTTTGCCCATGGCGTGGCATAAATAAACATCAAATGCAAGGAAAGCACCACAAAGTGTTAATGGGACTCCAAGAAGCATTCCCTGTTTGAGATTTTGTTTAAATGATTTGAAAAAGTCGTTCTTTAAATATCCTTCTTCCCCTAAAATTTTCTGAATCAAGGCGTAGTAAAGAGCGGTAATAGCAGGCCCGATTGTTACAATTGGCAGACAACAAAGAACAAATAAAAGATTGATGACAAATAAGTCAAACATCGTATCCATGGACTGCCAGAAAGGATTTTGTACGTTAAAGATTTTATTCCACATAGAAATGATCCTTCTTTCTTCTTATTTATATAGGTAAATTTATATCAATGACTATTGTAACAAATGGACTGTTCATTTGCAAGGATATGTCAAAGGATTGTCATAAAAACACATTTTTTATAGATGTTGCTATATGGGCAATTTGTATAAAACGGGGTTTGATATGTAGAAATTATGTACGAATTGACTAAAATTAATTGACATCCTATGTGTAGTGGTGCTAAAATTAGCTATGTAAAACGTTTCTCATAATTATGCATAAGTTGTGCTCATATAATGACATATGCATGATCATTTCAAAGTAGGGAAGACGCTAGCATCCAGACTTTGAGTCGGAAGAGGACATTACCGGCGAGAGACAAGAGGTATCTGACATTTATCAGGTATAAACGTATTAACTTTATTGTTACTTGAAGGAGAAATGACATGAAGAAAAAATTATTAGCACTCTTACTTGCAGTTGCTATGATCGGCACATTAGTAGCATGTGGCGGCGGAAAAGCAAGCGACGGCGGTGACAAAAAAGCATCTTCTGGAGACGAAGTAACACTTACAATCTTCAACTCCAAGAGTGAAATCCAGAGCCAGTTCGAAGAAATGGCTACAGAATACTCTGATTCTCATGAAGGCGTAAAAGTAGAAGTATATTACAGCTCTGATACAGTAGCTGCTCATATGGCTACAAAATACTCCTCTAAAGAACCTTATGCACTTGCAATGGTAGATGCAAAAGATATCTACTCTTTAGGTGCTGACCACGCTTTAGATTTATCTGATGAAAAATGGGTAGAAAACACAGAATACGCTATCGGTCTTGAAGATAAAGTATTAGGTTTCCCTGTTTGTGTAGAAGCTCGTGGTTTAATGTACAATGCTGATGCTATCAAAAACATCACAGGTGAAGATTTCGATCCTGCTAGCATCGCTACAACAGAAGACTTTGACGCTCTTTGCCAGAAATTAGTTGACGGCGGTATGGCTGCTCCAACTGGTATCATGAAAGAAGACTGGTCCTTAGCAGCTCACTTCTTAGCAGAATTCTTTGAAGAACAGGATGACGTAGATGCTTACGTTGATTCTTTATACAAAGGCGAAGCTGACGTAGCTGGTAACGCTAAGTTCAACTCTTTAATGGATACATTTGACGTATTAATGAAATACAACTACGCAGCTGATTCACCAGTAGCTGCAGAACGTGAAACATCTGAACAGAAACTTGCTGCAGGTGAAATCGCATTCATGTTCGGCGGAAACTGGGATTGGTCCTTAATTGCTGAATACGAACCATCTGAAAACCTTGGTATGTGTGGTGTTCCTGAAACATCAGACAACTCTGGTTCTGAATACTTAGTTGGTGGCGGTTCTAAATATTTCATGATCGACAACTCTGAATACACAACAGACGAACAGAAACAGGCTGCAAAAGACTTCCTTAACTGGTTAGTATTTGAAGAAGATGGTAACAAATTCCTTACAGAAAAATGTGCTTTAGTACCTGCTTACTCTAACATCGATGCTTCCGCATTAGATCCATTAAGCAAATCTGTAAAAGCATACGCTGATGCTGGTAAATTAATCCCATCTTACAACTATGCTCCAGATGATCACTACGCTGTAGTTGGTGCTGCTATGCAGAAATACTTAGCTGGCGAAGCTGATCGTGCTGCATTTGCTGAAGAAATCGTTAATTACTGGAAATCTACAACTCCTGTAGAAAAATAATCAGTAATACAGATTGAAAAGAAAAACAATGATTTAAAGGATCCGGTCAGGAGGCTAGCGTCCTGACCGGATATTTTTTAGGAGGATTATTATATGGATACAAATAGTATGTCCTACAAAACCAAAAACTTTTTGATGTTTGCAGGCGTAACAACATTTGTATTTGTAGCAGTAGTAATCGCACCATTCGTGTATGGTCTTTACCTTACATTAACAAGCTGGGATGGTGTATCCCTCAACAAACCTTTCGTAGGTTTAGCTAACTACTCTGCTACATTTGCAGACACTGCTTATTGGCAGGCAATGGGTAGAACAATGATCTACACATTAATCGCTGTAGTTTTAGTTAATATCGTAGCTTTTATCTTAGCATTCTTAGTAACAAGTGGTGTTAAGGGACAGAACTTCTTCCGTGCAGGTTTCTTCGTACCTAACTTAATCGGTGGTATCGTTCTTGGTTACGTATGGAAATTCGTATTTAACCGTGCATTCGTTGCAGTTGGTGAAGCATTATCTGTAGGTGCTTTAAAAACTTCCTGGTTATCTACACCAAAAGGAGCTATGCTCTGTTTAATTATCGTAGCTGTATGGCAGTATGCTGGTTACATGATGTTAATCTACGTAGCTGGTTTCATGAGCGTTTCTAACGACGTTATCGAAGCTGCTAAAATCGATGGATGTACAAATATGCAGACAATCGTTCATATTTCTGTACCTTTAATGGTATCTTCCTTCGTACAGTGTTTATTCTTAACATTAACAAGATGTTTCATGGTTTACGACGTAAACTTATCCTTAACAAAGGGCGAACCGTTCAACTCTTCTGTAATGGCTGCTATGCACGTATATAACCAGGCGTTCACATATAAGAACTTTGGTACAGGTCAGGCAGAAGCTCTTATCTTATTCGTTGTTTGTGCTGTAGTTGGTATGGCACAGGTATATATTGGAAAGAAAGCGGAGGTGTCAGCATAGTATGGAAACTTTAAATGAAAAAGCTGCACGTAATCAAAAGATCGCCGCAGTCGTAAAAATTTGTTTATTACTCGTATTATTCGTTGCGTTCGTATTTCCATTTATCCTTGTAATCGTCAACGTATTTAAAGTTAAAGCGGATATCACAATGAATCCAATGGCTTTAGTTGGTGCTCATGGATTTACAATGCAGAACTTCCCTAACGCTATGGAAAAGATGCACTTCTGGAGATCCTTCGGTAACTCCGCTTGCATCACAATCATTTCTACAGCATTAACATTATTATTAGCTGCTATGGCTTCTTACGTATTAGTACGTAACAACTGGAAAGCTTGTGGATTATTATTTGGTGCTATGATCGCTTCCATGGTTATCCCATTCCAGGTATTAATGATCCCATTAGTATCTTTATATGGTGGTATCCTTGGTTTATTAGGACATAGAGCTACATTAATCTTCATGCACGTTGGTTTCTCTTTATCTATGGCAACATTCATGTTCCATGGAGCAATCAACACTAACGTACCTATCGCATTAGAAGAAGCTGCTACAATCGATGGATGTTCTAAATGGCAGACATTCTGGCAGATCGTATTCCCATTATTAAAGCCAACAATTGCAACTGTTGCTATCATCGATGCAATGGCTTTCTGGAACGACTACTTACTTCCATCCCTTGTACTTACAGC
>JAZUED010000081.1:0-2658 GCA_045640005.1 Candidatus Fimousia sp. | reverse complement strand
AACAGGTATGGGTAACATCCGTGACGTAATTCCATTCCCACGTACCGTAAATAACTGCGAATTATAATTGAAAAATGAAATAAATGAAAATATAAAAAATTGAAGAAATGAGGCTCTAAAATATGAGTAAACTTTACATTCCAGAAGATTACACACCAGTGCTTGGTTTAAAGGAAACTCAGGTTGCTATTAAGAAGGTGAAGGACTTCTTTCAGTTACAGCTTGCAGCTCAGTTAAACTTAAAGCGAGTTTCTGCTCCATTATTTGTTTCTCCGGAATCCGGATTAAATGATAACTTAAATGGTGTGGAACGACCAGTTAGCTTTGGCGTATTAGAACAGGACGACGCTCCATTTGAAATCGTACACTCTCTTGCAAAGTGGAAAAGACTTGCATTAAAGAGATACAAATTTGATATGGAAGAAGGTCTCTACACAGATATGTCTGCAATTCGTCGTGATGAAGAAACAGACAACATTCACTCTGTATATGTAGACTAGTGGGACTGGGAAAAAATCATCGCTGAAGAAGATCGTACTGTTGAAAAATTCCAGACAGTCGTAAAATCTATTTACGATGCACTTCGTGTTACAGAAAAGCACATTCAGAACCATTATGAATATATTCACCCAATCCTTCCTGAAAAGATCACATTTATCACATCTCAGGAATTAGTGGATATGTATCCAGGACTTTCCGCTAAGGAACGTGAATATGAAATCGTTAAGGAAAAAGGTGCTGTATGCTTAATGCAGATTGGTGACATTTTATCCAATGGTGAAAAACATGATGGTCGTGCTCCAGACTATGATGACTGGGCACTCAATGGTGATATCTTAGTATATTATCCGGTTCTTGACATCGCTCTTGAGTTATCTTCTATGGGTATCCGTGTAAATGCACAGTCCATGAAGGAACAGCTTAAAAAGGCTGGATGTGAAGAACGTGCAGAACTTCCATTCCATAAAGCATTGATCAATGGAGAACTCCCACAGACTATCGGTGGCGGTATCGGTCAGTCCCGTATTTGTATGTTCTTCCTTAGAAAATGTCACATTGGTGAAGTTCAGGTTTCTGTATGGCCAGAAGAAATTTATGAAAAGGCTGCAGAAAAAGGCATTACAATTCTTTAATTTTAGAATTTAATTACAAAAACAAAAGACCACAGTAGGAAATATCCACTGTGGTCTTTTATTATTTTTTAATAGGATTATTATGTGGTTTTATCTCACTATAATCGAAAAAAATAGGAATCAACATATATTAATAACATTTATAAACAAGCTTTATAAATTTCTACGATATCTTCATTGGTAAGGGCAACGAAGGAGTATGCAAGGTATCCTCCTGCATTTGCATGGTCAGCCATGATTTCAAAATGTTCGGTTCCAATGCCTAATTCTGTTAAAGTCATTGGGATGCCGGTTGCTTTAAAATGTGCTTCTAATGCATCGATGCCTGCGAGAGCAAGTGCTTTTTCGTCATCACCTTCAAGTTCGAATACGTTCTGAGCCATTCTTACAAATCTCCATGTGCAGGTTGGATCTTTTTCTAAGATGTGACGCATCCAGCGTGGAGTAAGGATTGCAAGACCAACACCGTGAGTAATGTCATAAAATGCGGAAAGTTCATGTTCCATTGCGTGGCAAGGCCAACCGGAAGCTGCTTTACCATACTGAGGAATACCGGAGCAGGCAACATTCGCATCTGCCATCAGATTTGCACGTGCGCTGTAATTATCAGGTTCTTCTAAAGCAATCCTGACATTCTTCATAACTGATTTTAAGATGGTTTCAGAAATACCGTCCGCAAGATCACTGTCTTTCGTACGAGAGAAGTAGTATTCAAAAATGTGGCTCATGATGTCAGCAGAGCCTGCAGCAGTCTGGTATTTAGAAACGGTAAATGTATAAGTAGGATCGCAAATGGATACAGCTGGGTATGTGAACATACCACCTAATTTTTGATTGGTGTCCATGTTGCTGATTACTGCTCCACCATCAAATTCGGAGCCAGTTGCACTTAAAGTAAGGATGTCAACTAATGGAACTGCTTTTCTCATTCGATTTGCAGTTTCTACCATTTCCCAAAGGTCGCCGTCATAGTAAACGCCGGTTGCGATTGCTTTGGAGCAGTCGATTGTGGAACCGCCTCCAACGGCTAAGATTACATCGATATCATGTTCTTTGCAAAGAGCAACTCCTTTTGCTACGGAAGTAATACGTGGGTTTGGTTCAATACCAGGCATTTCCACTACATTGAAGCCGCCTTCGTTTAAGATTTTCATGATTTCATCGTAAAGACCGATCTTTTTGATGGAACCTCCACCATAAGTCATTAATACATTTTTGCCGAACTGATCGAGAGATTCTGCAAGATGTTTAATCTGTCCTTCCCCGAAATATAATTTTGTTGGGATGTTATGTGTAAAATTACGCATATAGAAAGTCTCCTTTATATTATTTTATCCTTAAAGTGTTGTTGTCAGACAAACGTCGTTGGGTATATTATAAATCTTGTGAGAATTAGTACACAAGTTTTTTTATCTAGATAATAGCAGAATACCCCTTCTTCTACAAGTGGGGGATGAATGCATAACTCATAGAAATACACGGGCGAACGCTTGTTCTTTCTTTTCGTTTGGAGTATAATATAAAT
>JAZUED010000080.1:0-10388 GCA_045640005.1 Candidatus Fimousia sp. | reverse complement strand
CGTGAAAAAGAAAAGGTTGGATGTACAGGTTGTCGTTACTGCATGCCTTGTCCAAAGGGCGTTGATATTCCAGGCAACTTCTATTACTACAATCTGATGTATATGGAAAATAAATCAAGTGCCCGCTTCGGTTTTGCCCAGGTTATGGGAATGCGTAAGGATCCAGGATTTGCTTCTTCCTGTATCGGATGCGGCAAATGCGAAAAACATTGTCCACAGCATCTTCCAATACGTGAAAAATTAAAAGAAGCAGATAAACATTTGCGTCCATTACCATATAAAATTGGGATCAATGTTGCTCGTAAAATTATTATTAAGAAAAAATAAAATAACAATAGGTTAGTTGTTTTTGCAATCATCCAAGGTGTATGATGAGTATAACAACTGAAGGAGGTGTTTAATATGGCTAATAAATACGCAGGTACAAAAACTGAAAAAAATCTTTGGGAAGCATTTGCTGGCGAATCTATGGCTCGTAATAAATATACATACTTCGCATCTAAAGCAAAGAAAGCTGGATACGAACAGATTGCAGCTTTATTCTTAAAGACAGCTGACAACGAAAAGGAACATGCGAAACTTTGGTTCAAGGCTCTTGGAGAACTTGGTGATACACCAGAAAACTTATTACATGCTGCAGAAGGCGAAAACGCTGAATGGACAGATATGTATGAAAGAATGGCAAGAGAAGCTGAAGAAGAAGGATTTATGGAATTAGCAGCTCAGTTCCGTGGCGTTGCTCAGATTGAAAAAGAACACGAAGAAAGATATCGTAAGCTTTTGGCTAACATTGAAAATCAGGAAGTGTTCAAAAAATCAGGTGTTACTGTTTGGGAATGCAGAAACTGTGGACATATCTGTGTTGGTGAAAAAGCTCCAGAAGTTTGTCCAGTTTGTGATCATCCACAGGCACACTTCGAGGTACATGCAGAAAACTACTAAGTAAAAATTTTATCAGCTTGAATGTGCAGGGGGTTCCTCAATGAGGAACCCCCTGTTTTGACATATAGAAATTGCGCTGCTATTTCTATATGTCAAAACACTCCGTGGGGCGGGTGGCCCGGGGGACCACGCAAGAAGCTGGTTTTTGAGAGGATGAACTATTTAAGGAGATATAGAAAAAGTGTTATCAGCAAGATAAAAAGGCGCCGCACTTATTTGTGCAACGCCCTAAAAAAGAAGAAACTATATCAAATTAATCAAGAACTAAACTTGCCAACCCTACAATAATCAAAATCGGAAGTGCAAGATAGATAAATCCAGCACCAACTAAAAGAATCAATGTGACAGGTAAAAAGATGATTGTAAAGAATACCTTTGTGATTCCCCAGGTTGCTCGAAGTGCAAGTTCGATCATTTTTCCAAATACGCTTAATAATAAAATCATAAATAAAATTGTCAACATAACTACTACCTCTCAAAATGTATTTAAATTATTTCCGTTCTTATCTTGACTATATTATATGATAATTATATAAGATGAATAAATGCATGTCGGAGCGAAATAGTAGCCGTTATTTTGCGATTTGACAAAAATCGAAAATGATTTTGTCAGACAAGAGCATCTTTTTTGCTCATTACTATTGGACTTATAGCTTGAAAATGATTATACTAAGAGATGGCTTAATTATGTTAAGCAAATAATAAAGGAGAATCTTTCGATTTAGATTATAGAAAACACTATGAAAAACAACGAACAAAACCTCGTGGCGATTCTTCGCTACGCATTTATAAAATCTTTGCCTGTTTTGTGTGGTTATGTCTTCCTTGGTATTGCTTTTGGCATCGTTCTTGAGGAGGCTGGTTTTAATGCCCTTTGGGCTTTGCTAATCAGTGTTACGGTTTTTGCAGGTTCCCTACAGTTTGTTATGGTGCCACTTTTAGCAGCAGCCGTTTCCCCACTTACCATGGCAGCAACCGCATTCTTCGTAAACAGCCGACATTTATTTTATGGACTCTCTTTCATCGAATCCTACAAAAAGATGAAGACTCGTCCTTATATGATTTTTTCTCTCACTGACGAAACCTATTCGGTTTTATGTGGATGTAAAGCAGAAGATCCGGAAGAGACAAAACGTCCAGCTTGGTTTTTCATCAGCTTATTCGACCATTGCTACTGGATTACCGGTTCCGTCATTGGCGGCTTGCTCGGACATGCATTACCATTTGACTTTACTGGAATTGATTTTTCCATGACCGCACTTTTCGTGGTTATCTTATTAGAGCAAATGTTAACCGGCGGTGTTCGTGCTCGTGTTGTAGGTGGCTCTGGTTTAGCAGTTGCATTTGTCAGTCTGATGGCGCTTGGCACAAGTAAATTCTTACTTCCGGCCCTGATTGTAACTGCACTTTTTGTGTATATGTATGGACAGAGAAATATCATGATGGGAGGTGCAGAGCATGAACATTAATGTGACACATTCCTTACTGCTTATTTTCATCGCAGCGTTGGCAACCTTCCTGATTAGACTCTTCCCATTTGTCTTATTCGGAGGTAAGAGAGAATTATCTCCAAGAATCAAGCAGATTGTGGATTTGCTTCCACCTGCTATCATCGCAGTTCTCGTCATCTATTGTTTAAAAGACAGCATCATCACCTTCGGTGATACAACCATCGCCGCATTAGCGGGTGTCCTCTCTACAGTATTGATTCATCTGTGGCGAAGAAATACGTTATTATCTATCGTAGTTGGAACGGTTGTATATATGTTATTAATTCGAATTTAATGTAAAAAAGGCATTGCGTGAAATTTATATTCTGCGCGGTGCCTTTTTTCATGTGAAACTTCGTTTCTCTATTTTTATGTGCATTTGAATATGTTATGATAGAACAAATAGTGTGTGAAACGTATATCATGCGATAAAAAAGCATGAATTTCGAAGATGAAATACCAATGTGAAGGATAAAATATTATGGAACAGCAGTTTAAGATGGATCCATTGATGCGTGCGATTAAGGCAATGCATCAGACAGGAGCCGAATTAGATACTCTTTCAAAAGAAGAACTTGAAAAGAAAAGAGCATCCGTGGAGCTTTTCTCAAAGCTTGCCGCTTCACCAATCGGAACAAAGACAAAACGATTTCAGATTGATGGGATGGATGCAGAATGGGTAATGCCAGATCATCCACATGATCCTCGTCATGTGATTTTGTACTGTCATGGTGGTGGCTATATTACCGGGGGGCTTTCCTATGCGCATATTTTAGCAACAAAGCTTGTGCAGCACACAGGCCTTGCAGTATTGTCTTTTGCTTACCGTCTGGCGCCAGAACATACCTATCCGGCAGCATTTGACGACACAATGAAAGTATGGGATTATCTCATGCATCATGGATATGGAGCAGCAAATGTCATCGTAACGGGTGATTCTGCCGGAGGAAATTTAGCTTTAGAGCTTTGCTTAAAGTTAAAAGAGCAGCAGCGCATTCTTCCAAGAGGACTGGTATTATTCAGCCCTTGGACTGACATGACAGCCACATCTGCTTCCTATGCGAAATGGAAAGAAACAGATCCACTTCTTACTTATGAGTATGTATTGATGGTCCGTGATGCTTATGCAGGCAATGTAGATTTTAAGGATCCAAAGTACAGTCCACTTTATGGCGATTTGAATGGAATGCCACCAGTTCTTGTACAGGTGGGCAGTCATGAGATTTTAAGAAGCGACAGTGAAATGTTAGTAGAAAAATTAAGAGATAACAATAGTCATGCTATTTTACAGGTTTATCGTGGAGGATGGCATGTCTTTCAGCAGATGCCAATTCCAAAAGCAACACAGGCTATGGAACAGGCAGGAGTATTTATTCAGAATTTGATTCGATAGGAGATTTAGTATGAGCCAAAGTAAAAACTGGTATCAAATGGATAATGTAGCCAAGGTTTTTCTGGCAACCCATAATAAAAGAGATACGCGCTCCCTTCGTGTCAGCTGTATTCTTACAGAGAATGTAAAACCAGGCGTTCTTCAGGAAGCGCTTATTAAGACAGCAAAAGCCAGACCACAATTTCAATTACGTATCAGACGAGGCATTTTCTGGCATTACTTAGAAGAGACTGATATGCTCCCTCATATCGTAGAAGAATCCGGACGCATTTGCCCAGAACTTTATCAGGCAGGCAACGGAAGCAAACTTCATTATCAGGTTTCTTATTATAAAGACCGTATAAACCTAGATTTATTCCATGCAATCAGTGATGGTACGGGAGCGTTGGAATTTCTTAATATTCTGGTGAATAATTATTTGAAGATGGTCCATCCGGGCGAGTTTGATGATGTCATGATCAAGAGTGGAGCTTCAAAATCGGATTTAAGCCAGAACAGTTTTAAAAAGTTCTACGGAAAACAGTCGAAAAAAGGTGATAAGATTACAAATGCTTATCATACAAGTGGTGGAAGACTTCCGTTTAATCAGATGCAGTTTTTCGAAGTACATACACCGGTAAAACCACTCATTGCAGAGGCAAAAAAGTATGGGGTTTCTTTGACAAGCTATCTCGGCACGCGTATGATGTTAGCACTTTATGCCGATATGCCGTCACTTAAGAGAAAACTGCCGATTACTATTAGTATGCCGGTCAATTTAAGAAATTATTATCCATCAAAAACCTCAAGAAATTTCTTTAACAGCGTATATGTCAGCCACATTTTTGGGGATAAAGAAGAAAGCTTTGAAGATTTAGTAAAAGGCTATGAAGGTGAGCTTCGCGCAAGCTTAACACCGGAACGAGTAAAGGCACAGATGGATGCTTATCAGGATTTAGAACAGTTTATGCTCATTCGTGTAGTTCCATTAGCAATCAAGATGCCGGTCGTAAAGCATTTTTCAAGAAAGCAGGATCAGACGGTATCAGCTGTTATTTCGAATCTCGGTGCGTTAAGACCACCGGAAGAGATGCAGAAATATATAAAATATTACAGCTCGTTCTGTAGTTCAAATAATATTTTTACGACAGTTCAGAGCTACAAAGAGGAATTGGTTTTCGGAATTGCCTCTTCCTTTACAAATACTGATGTTATTAAAAACTTTATTCGTGGTCTTACCGATGATGGATTCGAGATCACACTCCATGCAACGGAGGTAACGAGATAGATGAAGATATGTCCACATTGTAATATGAAAGTAGGTGGAATGGTGGATTCCTGCCCACTTTGTCAGAATCAGCTCATTGGGGAAGGAATTGAAAGCATCTGGCCAGAGCCAATTTCCTATAAAGGTCAGTCTCTATTATATTCCATCCAGTTGTTTTTGGCATTGTCTGGTGCAACGATTTCACTTTGTATTGACTTTTTGTTAGAAAAGCATGGAAGCATCCACTGGAGTCTTCAGGTGCTTCTCTGGGTAGTCCTTTGTGAATTGCTTTTGAAACGTTTTTCCAACAACCATCATAATAAAGCCGGAGTTTTGACAATCAGCTTATTTATCATGTCCATTGCATTAATGGTTACCGGCCGTTTTGCGGGAATCTGGGATTTGGTCATGCGTTTAATTGTTCCGATTATGATCATGGTTGCTTTAATTGTCAATTTTATTATGGCCCTCGTGGATGATGCGGAAAATGCTCTGTCCTATCTTTTATGTTCCATCATTACGACGGTAGGGGCATACATTGTCTTTTTTGTTCAGGATAAGGACATTTCCTTAACATGGACCATTTGTTTGATCGTGGGTCTGGTGACCTTGATTGGCGTATGTGTTTTCATGGGCAGAAAAGTACTCGCAGAAGTTCAGAAAAGAACTTCCATCTAGATTTTATCTGGAATTATATAAAATTTGATCATAGAGGAGTTATCTTTTACTATGAATTTTGAAATAAACAAGAAAAAAATATTTGATATATTGCAGATTGGGGATAAATCGAATATCATTTCCCGAGGATTTGATTACTTCATTGTTGTCGTCATCCTGTCAAATGTTCTTGTCATGTTTTTGCAGACATTTTCTGAATTGCATGGCTGGTTTTCCTATTTTAAAGCCGTGGAATATGTGACAACGGGAATCTTTTGTATTGAATATGTGCTTCGTATCTGGACGGCACAGTATTTGTATCCAAAGATGTCAAAGAGAGATGCCAAACTTCGATTTTTGGTTTCCTTTGACGGGGTTGTCGATTTATTTACCATTATTCCGGCATTCTTCTTAACTGGGTTTATTGCTTTTAGAATGCTTCGTGTGGTAAGAATTCTGCACTTATTCCGTATTAATGCCCAGTATGATTCGTTTAATGTCATCACGGCAGTTTTATACGAAAAACGTAATCAGTTGTTGTCTTCGATTGTAATCATTCTGATTTTGATGCTAGCTAGTTCACTTTGTATGTACAGTGCAGAACATCATGCTCAGCCTGAGATATTTAGAAATGCGTTCAGCGGTATTTGGTGGAGTGTATCAACTGTACTTACCGTTGGCTACGGAGATATCTATCCGGTGACGGTGCTTGGACGCGTGATGGCGATATTCATTGCCTTTATGGGTGTTTTGCTTGTTGCTATCCCAACCGGTATTATCAGTGCCGGTTTCGTGCAGAATTATACGGAAAAACAGAATGAATTAATTCGCGTTACTGACATCAAACGACCAGGGGAAATCAAACTTACGAAAGGTCATACCTTTATTGGGCGTACCATCGAGGATGTAGAACAAAATTATGATGTGCAGGTGCTGCTTGTTATCAGAAATAAGATTAATCTTTTGGCAAATAATCAGTTAAAACTTGAAAAAGACGACATTTTACTGGTAGAAGATAACTAAATGATTCAAATGTCTAAGTTAATAATTTAAAATTAAACAGTTTGACAAATGAATTTGCGTGTACTATAATGAATTCAAACCGATGAGAAAGAGTAGTAATTTATCTCTAGTCTTATACAGAGAGTGATTTGGGTGCTGAGACAATCGCTAAGAATGGATAGATGAATGGACTTTCGAGGGCGGCCTGAACGAAGATTTTTCAGTAGGGTTCGACGGGTTCCCAACCGTTATCAGTGGGCACAGTTTACAAGAATTGTGATCGAGAGGACACCAAGTGTCAATATGGGTGGTACCGCAGAAGTAGATTTAGATCGGCTTTTGTCCCGTAACAGGGGACAGAAGCCGTTTTTTTTTCGCTTAGGCAGAATAAACTTCGATTACGATCAAAACAACAAACATTTTATAAAAACATTTTCAGGAGGAAAAAATAATGAAAAAATTTATGAGCTTAGGTTTAGCAGCAATGATGGCAATGTCATTAGTAGCATGTGGTGGATCTTCTAATTCCGCTAAAAGCGAAGGTGGAGAAACTTACAAAGTAGGTATTATCCAGTTCGTAGACGATGCTTCTTTAAATCAGATCGAAGATAACGTACAGAAAGAATTAGATGCTAAGGGAGAAGAACTTGGCGTAACATTTGACTACAAAGACTATACAAAGAACGGTCAGGCTGATGCTTCTGCATTAAACCAGATTACAGCTGACTTAATCGACAAAGAAGTTGATATCATCGTTCCAATCGCAACACCAACTGCACAGATCGTACAGTCCGCAACAGAAGATAATCAGATTCCTGTTGTATTCTCCGCAGTATCAGATCCTGTTGGCGCAGCATTAGTAGAATCCATGGAAGAACCTGGTGGAAACATCACAGGTACATCTGACTTCTTAAATACAAACGCAATCATGGACTTAATCTTTGCAGCAAATCCAGATACAGATTATGTTGGTCTTCTTTACTCTAAGAGCGAAGATTCTTCCAAACAGCCAATCGCTGATGCAAAAGCATACTTAGACAAAAAAGGTGTAAAATACATTGAAAAAACAGGTACAAACACAGATGAAGTATCTTCCGCAGCTGACGCATTAGTAGCTGAAGGCGTTGATGCAGTATTTACACCAACTGACAACACAGTTATGACAGCTGAACTTGCAATCTATGAAAAATTCGAAAAAGCTCAGATTCCTCACTACGCAGGTGCTGACTCCTTCGCATTAAATGGTGCATTCTGTGGTTACGGTGTTGACTATGCAAACCTTGGTAAAGAAACAGCTGATATGGTAGTTGATATCTTAGTAAATGGTGCAAAACCAGAATCTACAGCAGTTAAGACATTTGACAATGGTTTAGCTACAGTAAATACAGAAATCTGTGAATCCATCGGTTTAAATCTTGATGACATCAAAGCAGCATTCAAAGATTACTGCACAGATATCATCGAAACACAGACAGCTGAAGAATTCGAAAAATAATAAGAAACACAGGTAAAGCAATAGAAAAGCATTTTAGGAGCGAAAATATATGTTTATCACACCGGCGATTGTGCAGACAGCATTAGAAGTAGGATTGATCTACTCCCTGGTTGCACTTTCACTCTACTTAAGTTTTACAATTTTAAATTTATGTGATTTATCCACTGACGGATGTTATACCTTAGGATGTGCCGTGGCAGCCATGGTAACCATCGCAGGACATCCAATTTTAGCACTCTTTGCTGCAATGGCAGCAGGTGTGTGCTCAGGTTTTGTTACAGCAACTTTACAGACCAGACTTGGCGTGGAAAGTATTTTGGCAGGGATCATCGTAAATACAGGGCTTTATACCGTAAACCTTTTTGCGATGGGTATGTCATCGAACGTTTCCATTTTCAAGAAAGATACCATCTTTAGTATGTTTCGTGGACTTTCCGATTCTGATTTCTGGAAAAACTGGAATACACTCATTTTAATCGCAGGGATTGTATTATTCATGTGCTGTGCCATGTATTTATTCTTAGGAACCAGATTAGGTCTTTCCATTCGTGCAACAGGTGATAATGATGCGATGGTAAAATCTTCTTCCATCAATCCTGCATTTATGATTACAGTTGGTCTTTGCGTATCTAATGCATGTACTGGTCTTGCAGGTGGATTAATCGGACAGTATAACAAAAGCTGTGATATCAACTTAGGTACCGGTATGGTAACCGTAGCCCTTGCTTCGTTAGTAATTGGGGAAACACTTCTTGGCAAAGGTTCCGTAAGAAAAGGAATCATTGGTGTAGTGATTGGTTCTACACTTTATCGTTTTATTGTAGCCCTTGCCCTTCGTATGAATGTCCCTACAGAAGCATTTAAATTAGTATCTGCAATCATCGTAGCAGTTGCGATTGCAACTCCAAAAATCAGAGAAATCCTTGCACTTCGTAAGACGAAACTTCAGGCTATGGCAGATCACAAGGCAGCAAATGCGGCCATGAGAGAGGGAGGTAACAAAGATGCTTAAACTTACCAATCTTGAAAAGACATTTAACCCTGGAACTGTTAATGAAAAGAAAGCCCTTCAGGGTCTTAACTTAGAATTAAAAAAAGGAGATTTTGCAACCATCGTTGGATCAAATGGTGCCGGAAAATCTACCATGTTTAACTCCATCGCAGGCGGATTTTTTGTAGATCGTGGTTGTGTGGAATTAGATGGCGAGGATATTACATTTGTTCCGGACCACAAACGTGCAAAATACATCGGATATTTATTCCAGGATCCGATGAAGGGAACAGCTCCTCATATGACCATCGAAGAGAACTTAGCGGTAGCTTATCTTCGTGCAACGACAAGTGCACATCGTTATTTCAGCCGTATTTCTAGAAAAGATAAGGAGATGTTCCGTGAACATCTTGCCTTACTTAATATGGATTTAGAAAACCGTATGAAAAATCCGGTAGGATTATTATCTGGTGGACAGAGACAGGCATTAACACTTTTAATGGCAACTTTAGTTACACCTAAAATCTTACTTTTAGATGAACATACAGCTGCTCTTGACCCAGGTACTGCGGAAAAGGTATTAAATCTTACAAAGAGTATCATCGAAGAACGTAAGATTACATGTCTTATGATCACTCATAACATGAATCAAGCATTAGAGCTTGGAAACCGTACGTTAATGATGGATTCTGGTAATATTATCTTTGATGTTCAGGGTGAAGAACGAAGCAAGATGACCGTAGATGACTTGCTTAATAAATTCCAGGTTGGCACTGGTCAGGCCTTTGATAATGATAGAATTTTATTATCTACTGCAAAAGGTGAATAGGAAAAATTATATAGAAATTTTTAACGGAGAGTCGCAAAAATGTGGCTCTCCTTTTTGTGTTTGGATAGATATTTTTATTGTCCGCAATACTGTGATATTGGTTGGAAAAGAAGACAAAATGTTGTAAAATGTAAGTAGTGAAATTGGGTGAGAAAACTAAAAATTTTCAGGTGAAGGAGGTCATATTTATGGCAGAAATTAATAAGATGGAATTAGAACAGATTGTCTTAAAAAACATGTATCATGACGCGAATGGGAATAGAGACATTTGTCCGATTTATCATAACAAAGAAGAGCTGAATAAGCTTCTTGATTACTTGGCAGAACCATTTTACGGCAAGGT
>JAZUED010000079.1:0-3173 GCA_045640005.1 Candidatus Fimousia sp. | reverse complement strand
TGTGCATGTCCCTGAGAACCGTAACCGATAACAGCAATTGTTTTTCCATCTAAAGCTGCTAAGTTACAATCTTCCTGATAATAAATATTTGCCATTGTTCTTATCCTCCTGTGTGATTGAATAAAATATATTTTATTATAGATTAGAACTTGGCCGGTTCTAACCAGTAAAATCAGAGTAATTTATCAAATTCTAAATTGCCCTAAGTATTACTCAATAGTTGCTACATTCTGTCCTCGTCCAAGACCTGTAATACCAGTACGAACAAGTTCAAGAATATCAAATCCATCCAGCAGTTCAAGGAATGCTGTGATCTTGTTGTTATTACCTGTAAGCTCAATGATTAAAGACTGTTTGCTTACATCAACGATTTTTGCACGGAAAATGTCAGCGATTGCGATAATTTCCTGCTTTTCTCTCTTGCCTGCAGCTACTTTTACTAAAACAAGTTCTCGCTTAACGGATGTTTCATCATCTAAAACCATAATAGAAACAACATCTACTAATTTCTGAATCTGTTTTTCAATCTGCTCAAGAATAATATCATCACCTGATGTTACAACGGTGATTCTTGTATATTTTGGATTGTGTGTAACTCCTGCGGAAATACTGTCGATATTATAACCACGTCTGGTAAATAAACCAGCAACTCGGCTTAATACGCCAGGAGTATCATCTACTAAAATAGAGAAAGTTTTTTTCTTCATTTCAATTCCCCTTTACATTTCGCTAACTATAATTGTATCAAGAGGGGTATGCAATGTCAAGCAGTAGGTTTGTTTACTTTTAAATCAACAAATGTCATAAAAACTACCGCATATTGCTATGCGGTAGGAAAAAGACTTTTTCAATTATTCTTCAGACTGAGCTGCCGCTTTTTCTGCTTCTGTAGGTGGAGCTGCAGTTGTTGCAGGTTTTGCAGTTGTTGGTTTTGCAGTTGTTGGTTTCGCAGTTGTAGGAGCTGCTGTTGTAGCCTGAGTTGTAGGTGCAGCTGTAGTTGCCTGAGTTGTAGGAGCTGCTGTTGTTTTTTCAGTTGCTTTCTGCTGAGTAGTTTTTTCTGTCTTCTTTTCAGTAGCTTTAGTTGTTCTTTCTGATTCGTCATATACAGAAGCTTCGTTTCTATAAGAAGAGCTTTCTGTACTTCCGTCAGATGTTTCTTCCATTACTGTACCAAAATCAACAGAGTAGTCTGCATCATCATCGCCGATACCATAGATGAAGTTATGTAATTTCGCTTTGTTCGCTTCTAAGTTGATCAGGAATACGAACATACCACGTCTTCGGCCCATCTTATAAGTTCCATCATATGGAATACGTAAAGATTCGATTTCAGAAGTATCAAAATTCATAACAGCTTTAATTAAAGCATTGATATGTGCAGCATCTAAGTTTGTAGAAACATCATTCATCATGCTTGTAGCAATGGAAAGAATCGTCTTCATATCCTGTTTCTTCACTTTTTTAAGAAGAGACTGGATTACTTCCTGCTGTCTCATACAACGACCAAATTCACCATCACCAAATACTGGGTGAACTACTTTACGGATACGGGAGTAAGCAAGTGCCTGTGCACCATTTAACTTCTGTTTACCAACTTTAACAGTACGATACTTTTCTTTTAAGATAAATCCAGTCGTACCACTTGCGTTGTTTAAGTAATCAGCATCTTTCTGGGATACATTAACTTTAACACCCCCGATTTTGTTAATAACCTTTTTAAAGGATGAGAAGTCTACGATTACATATCCGTCTAATTTAATATCGAAATTGTTTTCGATTGTCTGGGATAATAAATCAACGCCACCATAAGAGTAGGAAGAATTGAATTTATCCATACCATACCCAGGAATATCGATATACATATCTCTCATAAGAGATGTAACCTTTACCTGTTCATTTTTCATATCTACAGATACAACCATTGTAGAGTCAGAACGTCCATTCGCTGTTTCGTTCGCACGTCTGTCAGCACCTACTACAAGGATGTTAATCACGTCGTCTGTGTAAACTAAATCATCATCATCTTCACGATTCTTTGTTGCTGGAGCTCCGGTTGTAAGGGATGCCATGATTGCGTCATAATAACCCCAAACGCCACACACACCAACAGAGACACAAAGAGCAATGACAAAAATAGCTTTTAAAATAATACTTTTGCTCATATTGTTCCTCCTATAAAGATTTGCATACAACTATATAATATGACTATTTTGCCTTTTTCACAACATATTTTTAAAAATAGTACAATAATTATTGATTTTCTTCACATAATCGCTGAACAAGCTTCACGCAGTCAGCTGCATCGGAGGAATATCCATCTGCCCCAATTTCATCAGCAAAGCTCTGAGTGATTACAGCTCCGCCGATGATTACTTTTGCAGACAGTTTATGTTCTTTTACTGCTTCTACTACATCCTTCATTCGCATCATGGTTGTTGTCATTAACGCGGAAAGACCGATAAAGTCAGCATTTTCTTCTTTTGCTTTTTCGATAATAGACGCACAGCTTACGTCTTTTCCAAGATCAATAACTCGATAACCGTAGTTTTTAAGCATCAATACGACAAGATTTTTACCGATATCGTGAATATCTCCTTCTACCGTTGCCATGATAATCGTTGCTTTTGGTTCTTCATCATCATCTGTTTCAAGCATCGGTTCAAGATATTCGATTGCAATCTTCATCGTTTCTGCGCTTGAAATAAGCTGAGGCAGGAAATATTTCTGTGCTTCATAAAGGCGCCCTACTTCATTGATCGCTGGAATAAGCTCATTATTAATGATATCTCCAGGAAGAATTCCCTGGTCGATTCTCTCTTTTACAGTAGTAAGTACAGATGCCTTATTTCCTTTTAATACGCAGTGATATGGATCTAAAATATCTGATTTTGCAGCTACAACTGGAGCAGCATCATTATTCATCTGGCTCATACGATCGATATAACGTAAATCCGCACCTGGTTTATTTAATAAAAGATCACTTGCGAAAGCAGCATTCATCATAATTTCAGAAGAAGGATTTGCAATCGCCATTGTAAGACCATTTGCAATTGCCATTGTGACAAATGCACCATTTACGTATGCACGCTGAGGAAGACCAAAGGAAATATTGGATAAACCTCCTATCGTAGCAAGCCCTAATTCATGTTTACAATAAGAAATTGTTTCCATGG
>JAZUED010000078.1:0-15035 GCA_045640005.1 Candidatus Fimousia sp. | reverse complement strand
TCAACTCCTTGGCTCACAGAACGACATGGCTACGATCCGACTTGTTGGCCAAGACGTAGGATTTGACAGAATCCGTCGTATTACAGGTTATTTAGTAGGAACAACAGATCGTTTTAACAATGCAAAAAGAGCAGAAGAAAGAGATCGTGTAAAGCATGGCATTTAATCTTCGTATCAGTGGGATTATAGAAGAATCTATTGTTGATGGCCCAGGTTTTCGATATGTTGTTTTTACGCAGGGATGTCCGCATCACTGCAAAGGATGTCATAATCCGCAGACACACTCCTTTGAGGATGGTGTGTGGATGGACATCGAAGATATTTTTAAAAAATTTCAGGATAATCCGCTCCTTTCCGGCATCACCTTTTCCGGCGGTGAACCATTTTGTCAGCCAAAATCCTTGTATCAGCTGGCTCTGATGGTACATAAAATGGGGAAAACGGTAATGACCTATACAGGGTATACTTTGGAGCAGTTAGAAGCAATGAATGATATATGGGTTCAGAAGCTTCTTGGAGAAACTGATATTTTGGTGGATGGCCCTTATGTGGAAGAATTAAGAGATTTAGAGCTTACCTTCCGTGGCAGTTCAAACCAGAGAATCCTATATTTAAGTTAAATTTTTGAGGTTATTGTGTATGCAGTAACCTCTTTTTTGTATGAATAAAGCAAAAGATGTATCATAAGAAGCGTATTTTACATGTTCTATACGTTATTTTGATTGAATATTGAAATTCAAAGTATTATAATACGTTTGTTTCATTTAGTAAAAAATAAAACCACGTAAATAATAGACAAAAACATAGGAGGAGAATATGTTACTGTTATTTTTTATCTGCTGGATTACATTTGCAGGTGATCTTACAGTAGAGATTGCACTCTTTGGTGTGGTAATTGCACTGGCAGTATTTGCTTTCCAGTGTAAATTCTTAGACCATTCGGTGGAGAAGGAATTAAGACTTTATGGCAATTTCTTCTGGATGGTGAAATATGTGATAATTCTTGTTTTGGAAATTTTAAAAGCCAATATTGGAGTTATGAGTTTGATCCTTACACCAAAGTATGAAGCAGAACCAGCGATCGTACATTTTAAAACAGATTTAAAATCCCAGTTTGCCAAAGTTTTACTTGCAAATTCGATTACACTGACTCCGGGAACTATTTCTGTATCCTTAGAAGATGATGTGTATACTGTTCATTGTCTTGATAAAACCATGGCTGAAGGAATGACAGATTCTATTTTTGTAAAGCAATTAGAACAGCTTGAAAAGAGAGGCGGTGGTAAAGCATGAAATCACAGACATTGATGAATGTAGAGCATGGATTTTTTATTATCTGCCTGATTGTTATGGCATTGCTTATTTTTCTGTGCCTGATTCGTGCTATCAGAGGACCAAGACTGACCGACCGAATTGTAGCAGGAAACATGATTGGAACAATGACTATTATGTCAATCGGAATCCTTTCAGTATTACTTGAAGGCAGTTATATGATTGATGTTTGTTTAATTTATGCAATGATCAGTTTTATTGCGGTGGTTGTTCTTTCTAAAGTATATATGGGCGTTTGTCGTGAACGTAAAGAAAATCAGAAGAAAGGAGAAAAGAAATGTTAGAATGGGTTCGATTTTTTTGCGGAGCATTTTTTATTATCGTTGGAATTGTAACAGCATTTATTGCAACCTTTGGGATGTTCCGTTTTACTTATGTTTTAAACCGTATGCATTCCGCTGCTATGTGTGACACATTAGCACTTGGAAGTGTTTTAATCGGGCTGATTATTTTTTATGGTGTTTCTTTTGCTTCTTTAAAACTGGCTGCCATCATCTGCTTTTTATGGCTTGCCAGCCCCGTTTCTTCCCATCTGCTTGCCAGATTAGAAGTTACCATCAACGAGAAACATATAAAAGAAAGATGTGAGGTACAGGAAGATGCAATGGATTGAGTTTATTTTACTTGGCTTTTTGATCGTCTGTGCCATTGCAACCTGTCTGTCTAAAAGACTTCTGACTTCGGTTGTAATCTTCATGTCTTACAGTCTGATCATGGCTATTTTATGGTTTTTATTAGAATCACCAGACCTTGCCATCACTGAAGCAGCCGTAGGTGCTGGTGTTACAAGTATTTTATTCTTCATCACCTTTAAGAAGATTGGTGTATTAAAGGAAGAGGAGGAAGAAGAGAATGAGTAAGCCTAGAGAAAATTATAATGAGAGTGTCTGGGGTAAATTTAACCGCTGGCTCCATGGACTTTCTCCGATCGAATACAAATCCTCCCGTCAGTGGCACTATACAGATGAGGAACTGAGAGAAAAGTTTGAAGCGGATATCGCTCGTGCCCGTGCAGCACAGAAAAAAGAAAAACGTCTTTATGCAAAATATCGCTATTGGCCTGACAAAAAAGGTGTTCCTCTTTATGAAAAGATTTATCGTGTCATTGCAGTTTTAGTGTGTATTGCGGTAATTGTTTCTCTGTTAATTATGGTATCTCATCTTCCAATTGTTGGGCAGTATGACAATCCGGTTAACAATGAAGTATCACAAAGATATATTGAACAAGGTATTCAGGAAACGGGTGCTGTTAATATCGTATCCGGTATGATTCTTGATTACCGAGCATTCGATACTTTCGGAGAATCCCACGTATTGTTCATCGCAGCAAGCGTTGTATTTATCATTTTACGACTGGGTATCGGAAAAGAGAAAGAAATTGAGGAAGAGAAGGCGAGAGAGGCAGAGAATGATCGTAATTTTGAGCCGGCGAATGATTCTATCCTTCAGATGATTACAAGAGTTCTTGTTCCGATTATCTTTATTTTTGGTATTTATGTCATTTTATTTGGTCACTTAGGACCAGGTGGAGGTTTCTCCGGCGGCGCGATCATCGGTGCCGGTTTGATTCTTTATCTTGAAGCCTTCGGATTTGAAAAAATCGAAAAGTTTTTCACATTAAAAACCTACCGTGTGATTTCAATTACCGGTCTGCTTTGCTATGCACTCAGTAAGGCATATTCCTTCTACACCGGTGCAAATGGAATTCACAGCATTATTCCACTTGGAACACCAGGCCATATTTTATCAAGTGGTCTGATCTTAGTATTAAATATCTGTGTTGGTGCGGTTGTTGCATGTACGATGTATGGTTTTTACGTATTATTCAGAAAAGGAGATTTCTAACAATGGTGGTCAATTTGTTTCACAATTACTATGAAACAGTAGCCGTGATCTTATTTAGTATCGGTTTCACTACACTACTGTTGCATAGAAATATGATCAAAAAGATTATAGGACTTAACATCATGGATACTGCCGTGTATCTTTTCCTCGCAGCAAAAGGCTACATCGTAGGAAAAGCGGCACCGATCGTAGTTGATGGTGTACAGTCTCAAGAAGCATATATTAACCCGATTCCTGCGGGACTGGTTCTTACCGGAATCGTTGTATCTGTCAGTGTTACTGCAGTTATGCTTGCACTGACCATTCGTCTGTATCGAAGATATGAATCTTTGGATATTGATGAAATCACGATGAAAGCAAATATGGAGGGCTAAATAATGGATTTTATTCGTAATTTTCCGTTCTTTGGCATCTTCTTTTGTATGTCATCCGGAGTAATTAATTCAATCTTGCCTGGAAAATGGGCAAAACGTGTATCGCTTACGGCGATTACAGCCAATTTAGCAGCATCTGTCTGCGTGGCATATTATACAATCAAAACAAATGTAAGCACCGTCTTTATCATGGGCCATCATCCGGCACCATGGGGCAATGAAATCCGCTTTGGTATTTTGGAAGGCTGTTTTGCAACCTTTTTCTGTATCATTATGTTATTGTCCGTTCTCGGCGGTATCAAACGTTTAGAAGAAGATATTTCTGAAAAACGATCCAATTTAATTTACGTAATGGCAAACCTGATCTTAGCAGCGGCATTAGCCCTTGTTTATACGAATGACTTGTTTACCGGTTACGTATTTATTGAAATTATGACAATTGGTGCCTGTGGTTTGATTGTTATTCGAGGAGATGGAAGATCCCTCGTTGCATCTGTAAAATATATGATCATGAGCTTGATTGGTTCCGGTCTGATTTTAATTAGTTTATCTATTATTTATGACATTACCGGACATCTTCTTATGTCAAACATTCAGGAAACGATTCATGTGATGGTGGAAAATGGTCAGTATTTAAATCCGCTGACAACATCGATTGCACTTATTTCTGTAGGCCTTGCTATGAAGAGCGCGTTATTCCCATTCCATTCCTGGCTTCCTGATGCATATACATATGCAACCTCAACTTCAAGTGCGATTTTATCTTCTGTGATTTCAAAGGCATATATTTTCCTTTTGATTAAGATTTATTATCGTGTTATTGGAATTGACATTATCTTTTCTAATAAGATGATCAATCTGATATTTGCTTTTGGTATCCTTGGTATGATCATTGGATCATTAAGAGCAATCTATCAGGATGATTTAAAACGAATGATTGCATATTCTTCTGTAGCACAGATTGGCTACATTTACATGGGAATTGGTCTTGGAACTCATGCCGGTATGATGGCAGCGTTGTTCCATATAATGTCTCATTCCGTATCAAAAGCAATGCTCTTTATTGCAGCCTCCGGATTATCAACTGTTTCCGGACGAAGCTGTAAATATACACATTTACAGGGATCGGCGCACCGAAATAAAGTTGCAGGGCTTGCATTCCTTGTTGGAGCTCTTTCCATGATCGGGCTTCCATTAACTGGTGGATTTATCTCGAAGGTTTATTTTGCACAGGCAGCAATCAATGATCCTAGTAGCTGGAAGATGATTATTACCGTGATTACTCTTGCAATCAGTACTTTACTGAATGCCGTTTACTTTATGAGAGCGATTATTTGTATCTATCAGCCAGTGAAAAAGCTGCCAAAAAATATTATCAGACGCAAAGATTATCGTATGACATTTGCACTTCTGGCATTTATCGTTGCAAACATTGTGCTCGGTGTAAAATCCGATGCAATTGTACAATTGATTACCTTTGGTCTTGGTATGTTTAATTAGGAGGAAAAGATGAAAGAAATGATAATTTTAGTTCCGATTTTTCTTCCGATTATTGCAGGTCTTGTTTTAAGAAACATACCATCCATGAAGGAAAATCGAAAGATAAGAGACTGGTATCTGATGTTTTTCTTAACTGCAGAGCTGATTCTCGTATGGGCCATGATGTTAAAAAATGGTCTTACTATTGATTTGTTCACCATTGTAGATGACGTAAATATCCGTTTTTGTATTGATCCACTTGCTATGTGGTTTACGGGAATGGTATCTGTTATCTGGTGGGTTGTAGGGATTTATTCCCCTGAATATATGAAACATGCGAAAAAAGAACAAAGCTATTATACCTTCTATCTGATTTCGGAAGGCGTGCTTTGTGGTCTTATTTATGCGGGCAACCTGGTAACATTATACATGTTCTATGAATGTATGACGTTACTTACCATGCCTATGGTACTGCATGACCGAACAAGAAGATCGGTTGCAGCAGCGCGTAAATATATGTTTTATTCCATCTTTGGTGCATCCTGTGCATTAGGTGGTATCATCCTCTTATATGTGAATGCTCCATCGATCACATTTACACCGGGCGGAGTATTCGATGAGGCAGCTTTTGCTCTTCATCCAACTATGTATTTGATCATTGCAGCAGTCATGATTGTTGGTTTTTGTGGCAAATCCGGTATGTTTCCACTTCATTCCTGGCTGCCATCAGCACATCCGTTAGCACCGGCGCCAGCCTCTGCGGTTCTTTCCGGTATTATTACCAAAATGGGGGTTGTGGCTGTTATTCGAACTGTATTTTATATTTTTGGCGCAGATTTTCTGCGTGGAACCTGGGTTCAGATTATGTGGATGATTCTTGCAACCATCACAATCTTCATGGGATCTATGATGGCATTCTTAGAACCATCTATGAAGAGAAGATTTGCTTACTCTACCGTAAGTCAGGTTTCCTATATTTTATTAGGACTTTCTACGATGTCATTAGAAGGTCTTACCGGAAGTTTCTTACATGTAATTTTCCATTCCATGGCAAAAATTGTATTGTTCTTAACTGCCGGTGTTATCATTTACTATACTGGTGAAAAGAAGGTGCCAAATCTTTCAGGTATCGGAAAACAGATGCCAATCGTTATGGTTCCATTTACCGTAGCAGCTGCATCTTTAGTCGGAGTACCATTCTTCTCCGGATTTATCAGTAAGGAATTTCTTGCCCATGGTACATTAGAGGCAGGGGTTCCATACCTTCAGTATATTACACCGATTGTATTACTGATTTCAGCAACTTTAACAGCAGGGTACTTATTCCCAATCGTCATTGACGGATTCTATCCGAAAAATGAGAAAAAGGTTTATACAAAGATCAATGTGGATCCAAAGATGTGGGGATCCCTCATTATTCTTGCTGTTTTAACCATCGCCATTGGTGTATTCCCGAATCCGCTTTCTCACTTTGTGGAAGCTTTCGTGGAATTACTCTTATAGGAAAGGAGAAAGATTATGGGTACATGGATTTTAATCGTTCCAATTCTTCTGCCAATTATTGGTGGGGCAATGCTTTACTTCTTTCCAATTCAGAATGACAAAGTAAGACAGCTTTATGTATTTGGCATAACGATTGTAAACTCGATTATTGTATGGATACTTCTTATTAAAGGGGTGGATGGACAGTTTACATTAGTCAATATGGCACAGGATCTTGATATTAAGTTTCATATCGATGGACTCTCAAGAGTATTTGGTGGAATTCTTGCCGGACTGTGGCCATTGGCATCATTATATGCTTTTGAATACATGAAACATGAAGGAAGACATAATTTATTCTTCTGTTTCTATACAATGACCTTTGGTGTCTGTGTAGGAATTGCTTTTGCAGCAAACCTTATGACGTTATATATGTTCTATGAACTTATGACATTATCAACACTTACTTTGGTTATTCATAAACTTGATCAGCCGGCTATTTTAGCGGCAAGAAAGTATATGGTTTATTCCCTTGCCGGAGCAGCCTTTGCTTTTATCGGCTTTATGTTTGTTCATCATTATGGCGTATCCACGGACTTTGTTTATGGTGGCGTCTTAAATAAAACATTAATCATAGGACATGAGCAACTTCTTCGTTTCGTCTTTCTGATGATGGTCATCGGTTTCGGTGTAAAAGCAGCCATTTTCCCATTTCATGGATGGCTTCCAACTGCATCCGTTGCACCAACACCGGTAACAGCCCTTTTACATGCGGTTGCTGTCGTTAAGGCGGGGGTATTTGCAATCATGCGAGTAACCTATTACAGCTATGGTGTAGATTTCATCTACGGAACCTGGGCACAGAACATTATGATGGGCTTTGCCATCGTGACAATCGTATTTGCTTCTTCAAAAGCGGTAAAAGAAATTCATTTCAAACGAAGACTGGCTTACTCAACCATCAGTAACCTGTCCTATATTGTATTTGCTGCATCCCTTATGACACCACTTGGCCTTGAAGCCAGTCTTGCACATATGGTCATGCATGCAGTTATGAAAATTATGTTATTCTTCTGTGCCGGTGCAGTTATGCATCAGACCGGTGTAGAATATATTTATCAGTTAAAAGGTCTTGGTAAGAAGATGCCATTTATCTTTACCTGTTTTACTCTTGGATCTGCAGCAATGATGGGTGTTCCTGGAATGGGCGGATTCATCAGTAAATGGTCTATCGAAAAAGCAGCAGCGAACTTAGGTACTCCAATGGCTTATGTTGGCTTTGTGGCAATTCTTTTCTCTGCATTTTTAACTGCAGTATATTTATTCTCTGTTGTAGTAAAAGCATTCTTCCGTCAGGAAGAGATTGCCGGAGAAGATATGCGAAATAAGGATCCAAATCTTTATATGACAGGTCCAATTGCACTGCTTACGGTAGCTGTATTTGTACTTGGCATGTATTCCGGCCCACTTATGAAGTTACTCGAAACAATTGCTTATGGAAAGATGTAGGTGAAGAATATGAGTTTTGCATTAAATCAAATCTGCGGCGAAGGCATGTTCTTTGAATACAATCTTGTATCAGGGCTTGCTGCACTGATCACCATTGCAGTTGCATTAGCAGCAGTAACAAAACAACACAAAACTATGACAAAGATCATGACAGTTATCACAGGAATTATGGCAGCCGGAGTTTTTGGTGCCACAGATCTTTATACAAATTATATTTGTTTTGAGGTGGCTGGATTTACATCCTTGTTTTTCATTTATGACAATGCTGCTCAGATTCGTCTGAAGCAAAGAAAGAATAAAAATAAACAGATTCAGGATGAAGATGGTGGTGACGATACAAGTGATGTGATCGAAGAAGGGCCGGTATTTGTTGTTGGATCTATGGGTGACAGTAAAAGTATTATTGCTTCAAAAAGTGAATCCAGTAAAGAATACCTTGGCTGGATCGTAATTACCGGCATGATTATGGCGATGGGAATGTTCTTTATGTCCTGTTTTGCACATACTTTAGAATTTGACCACATGACACCACAGATTTTTACGGGTGGCTGGGTATATGCAATGGTATTTTGCTATTATGTAGGATTTGCCGCTCGTGCTGCACAGGTGCCTTGTCATAGCTGGCTCCATCAGTACTGTGCACAGTTAGATGGATTTACCGGAATGTGTGCATCCATTCTTCTCCTTCCGGGAGGAATCTGGAGCATCTATATGCTGTTCCCAAGACTTTTCCCACACAATATGCACTGGGAAGGTTTCTTTGTTCTGATGAGCATCGTAGGTGTCGTAGTAGCCATTGTAAAATATTCCAATGCAGTAACCGGAAAATGCAAGATGTCTGCGATCTATATGCTCATTATGTCACTGACTCAGCTGTTTTTCGTTACCGTTAATGTGGAATACGGCATTTTACTTGGCATGCTTGCAATTTTAATTGCTTACTTTACTTATGGACGTAAGATTGAAAATACAGAGTATCCAGAGCCGGTATTTGATCTTCGCTGGTGTTCTGTTGAAAATCTGGTTTACAAACCTGCTTTCAAAGTCGGATTTCCGGTGTTTTTCGGAATCATCTTCCGAATTATTGATTACCTTCCGGATACAATCATTGCATTTTTCAGAGGAACCGTCTTTATGGATTCCAACCAGAAAATCTGGGATAAAGTCGGAACTCCGTTTGCATATATCATCGGTAAGGGTCTTGATGATATCACCCGCGGTTTAAACCGTACACTACTTAAGAATCATCCATTCAAGCATTCCTTCATCAATGGAATCGCAGTTGCAAAGCAGGAAGCGAGAGCGACAACCGGTATTTTTATGAAATCCGTATCCTTTGGATTGATGCTTTTTGCTATTGGTATGATTGCTACGCTTGTTTATATGGCGTATTAGGATGCAAATGTTCTTGCAATCCGTTTGTTTTTCAAGTAAACTAGAATAGTTATGGACCATGGGTATGGTTATAACCCATGGTCCTTTTTTACATGAAATATTTAAACATTTATGATAAAGAGAAAAAGGAAGGATTTTTAGATGGACAATCAGAAATTAGCACAACTTTTATTTCCAGAAGTAACAACAACCATCGATGAAGTAGAAGCAAGATTCCCTGCAAGAGATCTTCCAGAAGGAGCACAGGTAACTCGTATGGGTCCTAGCCCAACTGGTTTCATTCATCTTGGAAACTTATACAGTGGTTTAGCCGATGAACGTATCGCTCATCAGAGCGGTGGTATTTTCTACTTACGAATTGAAGATACAGATAACAAACGTAAGGTAGAAGGTGCTGAAGACATCATCATCTCCGTATTAAAATATTTTGGCATCGAATTTGACCAGGGTGCTGGTATTGAATCCCCAGAAAGTGATGCATACGGACCATATTATCAGAGACAGCGTAAAGATATTTATCATGTATATGCTAAGAACTTAGTTGCACAGGGCCTTGCATATCCATGCTTCTGTACAGAAGAAGAAATCGCACAAATCAAAGAAAAACAGACAGAACAGAAAGTAATCACAGGTTACCATACAACATGGACAAGATGTCGTGATTTAACTCTTGAACAGATTGAAGAAAAAATCGCAGCAGGTATGCCATATACATTACGTCTTCGTTCTCAGGGGCAGGAGGGTAATGACATCATCTTCCGTGACCAGATTCGTGGCAGTGTAAAATTCCCTGAAAATATCATGGATGTGGTTATCTTAAAGAAAGACGGTATTCCAACTTACCACTTTGCACATGCAATTGATGATCATTTAATGCATACAACAATGGTTATCCGTGGTGAAGAATGGTTATCTTCTGTTCCAACACATGTAGAACTTCATAAAGTATTAGGCTTCCGCCTTCCAAAGTATGCACATACAGCACACTTAATGAAGATGGATAATGGAAACAAGAGAAAGCTTTCTAAGAGAAAAGACCCTGAATTATCCTTAGATTACTATCGTCAGGATGGTTATCATCCACAGGGCGTTAAGGTATACTTAATGACTCTCTTAAATTCCAACTTTGAACAGTGGTATGACAAACATCCAAACAGCCCAATTGAAGAATTCCCATACAGCGTTAAGAAGATGTCCAAATCCGGAGCATTATTCGATATCATGAAGTTAAATGATATCTGTAAAAACGAATTCTCCAAGTTAGAACCAGAAGATGTATATGAATTCTTACATACATGGTGCACAAACTATCATCCAGACATGGTAGATGTATACTTTGCAGATAAAGAAAAATTCATTAAGATCTTAGAACTTACTATGGGTGTTCATCAGAAACGTCGTCGTAAGGACTTTATCAACGCAAAACAGATTATGGAAAGCATCCACTATTTCTTCGATGCAACTTACCATATCGTAGATGAACAGAAATATGATGCAGAAACAGTAGAAGCTGTATTAAAAGCTTATCTTGCATCCTATGATCACGGCGCAGATGCAAATGGCTGGTTCAATAACATTAAGGAAATCGGTGAACAGTTTGGATTTACAGGTAATATGAGAGAATACAAGAAAAATCCTGAAAACTTCAAGGGCAATGTATCTCATATCGCTGAAATCATTCGTATCGCAACAGTTGGTCAGTCCAATTCTCCAGATCAGTGGGCAATTTATCACATCATTGGAGAAGATATGATGCGTGAAAGAATTGAAAAATATTTAGCTAAATAAGAGTTTAAACGAAGGGAGTCAAATTAATGACTCCCTTATCTTTTTCTTTTACTTGATAAGTGATATAATATAATATTGAAGAAGTTTAGAAAGGATTAATGAACATGAAAATTGGCAGAAATGATCCATGTTGGTGTGGATGTGGCAAAAAATATAAAAAGTGCCATGCGGCATTTGACGATAAAATCGCAAAATTTGCAAGAGAAGGACATATCGTTCCTCCTCATGATATTATCAAAACCTCAGAAGATATCGAAGGAATCAAGGAAAGTGCAAAAATCAACATTGCAGTACTTGATTATGTGGCAGAGCACATTGGACCAGGTGTTTCCACAGAAACAATTGACCAGTGGGTATATGATATTACAACTCAGATGGGTGGAATCCCTGCTCCACTTAATTATTATGGATTCCCTAAGAGTGTATGTACTTCCATAGATGATGTGGTATGTCACGGTATTCCGGATGAAAATCGTATTTTACAGGAAGGTGAGATTGTCAATGTTGACGTTTCTACTGTATACAAAGGATATTATTCTGACTCTTCCCGTATGTTTTGTATCGGTGAAGTATCTCCGGAAAAGAAAAAGCTTGTGGAAGTCACAAAAGAATGTGTAGAAATTGGTATTAAGAATGTAAAACCATGGACATTCTTAGGAGATATGGGCGAAGAAGTACATAACCATGCAAAGGCAAATGGTTACAGCGTGGTTCGCGAAATTGGCGGTCATGGAATTGGTCTTGAATTCCATGAAGAACCATTTGTAAGCTATGTATCCAGAAAAGGCGAAGAAATGCTGATGGTACCTGGTATGGTATTTACGATTGAACCGATGGTAAATATGGGAAAAGCCGATGTTGAAACAAACGAAGATGATGGATGGACAGTAACAACTGCTGACGGACTTCCATCTGCACAGTGGGAAGTAACGGTATTAGTTACTGAAACAGGCTGTGAAGTATTAGTATACTAGGTTAGGTGTAATTCGATATGGGACATAAACTGACAAAACAGGATATCGAAAAAATGAAGGAAGAAATCGTACATCGTAAGGTCGTTGTGCGAAAAGCCGCATTAGAGGACGTTAAGGAAGCCCGTGCGCAGGGAGATCTGAGCGAAAACTTTGAATATAAGGCTGCGAAAAAGTTCAAAAATCAGAATGAGAGCAGAATTCGCTATCTGGAACGAATGATCAGGAATGCAGAAATATTTGAAGATACCTCAAAAGATGATGAAGTCGGGATGAATAACCGTGTGACGGTTTATTTTGAAGAAGACGATGAGGAAGAAGAATTTAAGATTGTAACAACCGTTAGAGGAGACAGTCTGCAAAATATCATCAGTATCGAATCTCCAATTGGAAAAGCATTGCTTGGCAAAAAGGTGGGAGACCGTGTCTATGTAAAGGTGAATGACCAGTATGGTTATTATCTTCAGATCCGTGCCATCGAAAAGACTACCGATGAGGATGAACAGATTAGTCGTTACTAATGCAGATATAGAATATAGTTAAGAGGCATTTACAATATGAAATTTAGTACAAAAATTACAACAGGAGAGATTTTTCAGTTTTTGATGAGTCATGCATATGCAGGATTTACCGGAAAAATTGGTTTAGTGATCAGTTTCGTAGGGGCAGTATTATTTATTAAAGCCCTTCCGGGTGGATTTGCAGGCAATGAAACTAATATGCTGATCTATGGAATTTTGGCGGTTACATTTACAGTCATCAACCCATTCCTGTTATTTACAAAAGCAAAAAAACAGAAGCTGACAAATCCAGCGTACAAAACAGATATGGAATATGAACTTTCTGATGAAGGAATCCATCTTGCGGCAGCAGGTCAGGAAGGAGAACTTCCATGGGATTATATTATTCAGATTAGAGAAACCAAAGGTCTCTATATCTTATATACAACCAGAATTAATGCATTTATCTGGCCGAAAAAGGATGTCGATGCGGACATCATGAAATATGCACTTGCGCATATCGATACAAATCAGGTAAAATTGCCAAAAAGTATGAGAGGTTAGATTATGATTATTGATAGTTTAGAGACACTTGATACCTTCGAGCTTGGGAAAAAGCTTGGCAAAGAAGCAAAAGCAGGCCAGGTGATCTGTCTTTATGGGGATTTAGGGGTTGGAAAGACCGTATTTACCCAGGGCTTTGCCGAAGGTCTTGAAATAGAAGAACCAATCAGCTCTCCAACATTTACAATCGTGCAGGTGTATGATGAAGGAAGACTTCCTTTTTATCACTTTGATGTATACCGAATTGGTGATATCGAGGAGATGGATGAGATTGGATATGAAGATTATGTCTACGGAGAGGGCGTTACTCTCATTGAGTGGGCAAATCTGATTGAAGAGATTCTTCCGGATCACTATATGACTGTGACCATCGAGAAGGATTTAGACAGAGGATTCGACTATCGAAGAATCACTGTGGAGGAAAGATAATATGAAATTATTAGTATTAGACAGCTCTGGTATGGTAGCTTCTGTTGCGATTATGACAGAAGATACTTTAATCGGGGAATATACCATGAATCATAAAAAAACACATTCTCAGACTCTGCTTCCAATGCTTGATGAAGTGGTTAAGATGACAGAAACAGATCTTGAAACTATTGATGCGATTGCGATTGCAAAGGGCCCTGGCTCCTTTACTGGTCTTCGTATTGGTTCTACAACTGCGAAGGGTCTTGGAATGGCGCTTGATAAACCGATTGTATCTGTTCCAACCATCGATGCGATTGCGTACAATCTTTTTGAGTCTGATAAGGTAATCTGTCCAATCATGGATGCAAGAAGAAGCAATGTGTATACAGGAACCTATGAATGGAATGAAGGTACATTTACTGTAATCGAAGAGCAGTGTGCACGAAGCATTGTGGAAACAGTTGAGGCAATCAATGCAATTGGTCGTCCGGTTATCTTTTTAGGCGATGCGGTGCCACTTCATAAAGAACTTATTTTGGCAAATGCTTGCGTGCCGGTTTCTTTTGCTCCGGCTCATTTGCTACGTCAGCGTGCGGGTGCAGTGGGCAGTCTTGCAATTGAATACTATAAGGCTGGAAAAGTGGAATCTGCTAGAGACCATGGCCCGGATTATCTGAAAAAATCTCAGGCTGAGAGAGAAAGAGAAGAAAAAAATGGTAATTAGACCTTATGAAAGTGCTGACCTTACCGAACTTGTAGCTCTTGATGAGCGTTGTTTTCATGATTTCTGGTCAGAAAAGAACTGGGAAGGTACGATGGAGACCGATTCTTATGCTTGTTATGTGTTAGAAGAGCATGGTAAGGGACCTGGAGGCTTCATACTGATTTCCTTTTTAGCTGATGAAGGGGAATTATTAAAAGTATGTGTTGCACCTGAGAGTCGCGGCAAAGGATTTGGTGGTCTGCTTCTTGATACTGCTTTGGATAGCTGGAGAGAAGCAGGGGTAGTGACTGTTTTTTTAGAAGTGAGAGAAAGTAATACAGCTGCGCGTGCATTGTATCAAAACAAAGGATTCGAAGAAATTGGTCTTCGTAAGAATTATTATGATCGACCAAAAGAACACGCGGTTATTTTACATAGACATACAGACTTAAATATATAATATTGACAAATAGAAAGGAAACGTTATGCTTGATGTTTGCTTACTGGGAACTGGTGGCATGATGCCCCTTCCTTACCGTTATCTTACCTCTTTGATGGCAAGATTTAATGGCAGCAGTATCTTGATCGACTGTGGTGAGGGAACCCAGGTTTCCATTAAAGAAAAAGGATGGAGCTTAAAGCCGATCGATGTGATTTGTTTTACCCATTATCATGCAGATCA
>JAZUED010000077.1:0-3655 GCA_045640005.1 Candidatus Fimousia sp. | reverse complement strand
GGTCAGCAGGGTTATGGATATAATGTAGAGTATCTTCGTAACGAAATTGGCAAGATTTTAGGATTAGATAAAGAGAATAATTTAATCATTGTTGGTGCTGGTAATATTGGTCAGGCACTTGCAAATCATCAGCAGTTTTCTTCTAATGGATTTCACATCCTTGGTTTATTTGATGTGAATCCAAGATTAATCGGGATGACTGTTCATGGAATCGAAATCTTTGATATTGATACATTAGAAGATTTTATTAAGACACATGATATCAAAATCGCAGCACTTACATTACCAAAATCCATGGCTCCGGATATCGCAAAAGATATGGTGAAGTGGGGCATCAAAGCATTTTGGAATTTTGCACCAGTTGATTTGAATTTACCAAGCTCTGTAACAGTTGAGAATGTTCATTTGGCAGAAAGTCTTATGACACTTTCCTATCGAATTCATAGCTTAGAAGACGAATAATGAATGTATATGCCCGCTATCAGGAGATAGCGGGTTTTGTTCATTCATGTAGTGCATAGCACACATGATGATAAATATAAAGGAGAAAATCTATGGAATATATTGTAACGAGTAGTGAAATGCAAAAAATAGATGCAACCACGATTAACGAAATTGGAATTCCTGGTATGGTACTTATGGAAAAGGCCTCCCTTAAGATGTTTCAGATCATGGTGGAGCGTTTTGATACAAATAATCGTATCTGTATCGTGGCAGGTTGTGGTAATAATGGTGGGGATGGTCTTGCTCTTGGCCGTATGCTGATTGAGGAAGGCTATGATGTAACCATTCAGGTAGTAGGTAATGTTCTTCATGCATCCGATCAGTTTATGGATCAGATGCAGATTTTGATGAGTCTTGGAATTTCTGTGGAAAAAGAAGCAGATTATGATGAATATGATATTTTAGTTGATGCGATCTTTGGCGTTGGATTATCCCGCCCGATCGAAGGTCATTATAAAGAAGTAATTGAAGCAATGAATCAAGCGAAAGCATATAAAATTGCGGTGGATGCTCCATCTGGGATTTGCTGCACAACAGGAAATATCCTTGGTGTTGCATTAAAATGTGATCTTACAATTACATTTGGGCTTATGAAACGTGGCCTTTTATTATATCCTGGCAATGATTATGCAGGAGAAATCATTGTATCGAATATCGGTTTTCCAAAACTTGTGATCAACGCATTAAAACCAACTGCCTATACATTTACTTCGAAAGATCTTGATCAGCTGCCAGAAAGAGTGAATCATTCAAACAAAGGCACATATGGTAAGGTGCTCATCGTTGCAGGCGCAAAAAATATGGCTGGGGCATGTTTCTTAAGTGCAAAGGCTGCCTATATGATGGGGGCTGGCCTTGTACAGATTTTAACAGATGAGGCCAATAGAACCATCCTTCAGACCTTGATACCAGAGGCTGTGCTTACGACTTATGAAAGTGATAAAGAAGCAAAAGAAAAATTAGAAAGTATTATGGGTCAGTGTAAATCTGTCGTGATCGGCCCTGGAATGGGTGTAAGTAAGCGCACACAAATGCTTCTTGCAACGCTTTTAAAGAATTATGAAGGAACACTCATTGTGGATGCGGATGGATGCAATGTGGCAAATGCTACGCTAAAGGATGCAGGAATTTCACTTAGTGATGCAAAGCCTGAAATTATTTTTACTCCTCATTTAAAAGAGGCTTCTCGTATGACTGGTGTGTCAGTTGCAGATATTATTGGTGATCGTTTCAACGTGGCAGAAGCATTTGCCAAGGAAAATGCGTGCGTCCTTGTATTAAAGGATGCAAGAACGGTTGTTACGGATGGAGACGGTTTCTTCTATATAAACAGTACCGGAAACAATGGAATGTCTACCGGAGGTTCTGGGGATGTACTTAGTGGAATCATTGCTGGAATTGCTGCAGGGATGAGAGATGCGAGAAAAGCTGCGGAATTAGGTGTGATGATCCATGGAAGAAGTGGAGATTTTGCAGCTAAAGAAAAAGGGATTCGAAGTTTGATGGCGGGAGATCTTTTAGAATATATGCCAAATGCGATTTCCAAATAGAATCGAACTTAAATTTGACGAAAATATAAATATTTGATATAGTTAAAGCTACGATGTTTTATTGCGCTCTTTTGCGGGATAAACAAAATTGACAGAAAAGGAGAATACCTGATGGACGACATAAGCATGAGGCTATATATCGTTATTGCAGTGCTTGCTTTGCTAGGTATTGGTGAATTTCTTTATATTCTCCGTCTGAAAAAAGATAAGGACGCGGTTGTTGATTCTTCAAGTCATGGGCATGGAAGTAATCATGGACACAGCCATGGACATGGCAGTGAGGATGATGAAGAAGAGGAAGAATCGAATGAATATGAAGAAGAAATCAAGAATATGGTGGAGAAGGGACTCTTAAGAGGTGTTATTGAGGCAGACGAACAGGAGCTGATCAATAATGTATTTGAGTTCGGAGATAAGGAAGTAAGGGATGTTATGCGCTTTCGTAAGAAGATTGTGGGCATTGATTCCTCAGTATCCTTAGAAGAAGGTCTTCGCTTTATGCTTGAGCAACCTTATTCCCGTTATCCTTTATATTCAGGTGATATTGATGATATTATCGGTATCATTTACTTAAAGGATGTGACTCGGGCATTTTATGAAAAAAAGGATGTAACACTTGAAAAGATTGCCAGACCGGCAGTGTTTGTTCATGAAACAATGGATATTTCGGATCTGTATAAGAAGATGCAGAGAAAGAAAACCCATATGGCCGTCGTTGTCGATGAATATGGTCAGACCGCAGGAATCGTTGCCATGGAAGATATGACAGAGGTTCTTATGGGTAATATTTATGACGAATATGATGTGGTAGAGAAGGAAGTTATTAAGTTAGGATCGGAAGATGCCTACTTAGTTCAGGGGATTACAAGACTTGATGTGTTAGAGGATCTTCTTGGAATCGAATTTCCGGATGAAGATGTGGATACCATCAATGGATTTATCCTCGCAAGACTTCACCATTTGCCAAAGGACGATGACCAGATCGATATATCATATGAAGGTTATTCCTTTAAAGCCGTCGACATTCATGCAAAGATGATTCGACAGATTAAAGTAAGTAAAATAGATCAAGAAGAAAAAGGAGAATAGAAATGTCAGGACATAGTAAGTTTGCCAATATCAAACACAAAAAAGAAAAGAATGACGCTAAGAAAGGTAAAATCTTTACTGTAATCGGTAGAGAAATCGCAGTAGCTGTTAAAGAAGGTGGAGCAGATCCAGCGTACAACAGCCGTGTACGAGACGTGATTGCAAAACGAAAAGCAAATAACATGCCTAACGATACAATCGAACGTGGTATTAAAAAAGCTGCTGGTGATGCTGGAAGCGTTAACTACGTACAGATTACATACGAAGGATATGGTCCAAGTGGTGTTGCAATCATCGTAGAAGCATTAACAGATAACAAAAACCGTACAGCTGGTAATGTAAGAAGTGCATTTACAAAAGGTAATGGTTCCATCGGAACACAGGGCTGTGTGTCCTACATGTTCGATAAAAAAGGTCAGATCATTATCGATAAAGAAGAATGTGAAATGGATGCTGATGATCTTATGATGATCGCTTTAGATGCTGGTGCAGAAGATTTTGAAGAACAGGAA
>JAZUED010000076.1:0-6059 GCA_045640005.1 Candidatus Fimousia sp. | reverse complement strand
AAAATAGTTATAATTAATAATATAATATAGATGATTGTTAAAACTCTATACAAAGTTTGATGTGTGTGTATTATTGACAAAATTTGAAGGAGGTAAAGCAATGAGTGTAACACTAAACCGTGATGCATTTTTAGCATCCGAACCTGAAATTGATGTAACTCAGTTTAAAAAGGTTGCTTTAGACCTGCAGTACGCAGATCAGTCTCCAAACCAGATCTTAGACGTATGGTATCCGGATGAAGGAGAAGGCCCTTATCCATGCGTGATCTTATTCCACGGTGGTGGATTTGGTACTGGTCATAAGAGAAGTTTCTACATCTCTTCCATGGCAATGCCTGTTACTCAGGGATATGCAGTGGCTACTGTAGAATATCGTTTATACAACGAAGCAATCTGGCCAGCTCAGTTAATCGATTCCAAAGCAGCAGTACGTTACTTACGTGCACATGCTGAGGAATTAAACCTTGACCCAGACAAATTTGCAGTTTGGGGCAACTCTGCAGGCGGCTGTGGTACACAGTTACTTGCATTAACAGGAGATAATGAAGAATTAGATGATTTATCTGTAGGAGAACAGGCTTCATCTAAAGTTCAGGCAGCAATCGCATGGTATTCCGTGAATGAATTTGTCAGCTGTGAACAGTACACAGTAGATACTACTGCAATGAGAGAGGCAAGTGGTTCTGCGACAGGTATGGTTCCAAAGGATGCCCGTGGTAAAGACTCTGCACTTACAAAGGTGCTCGGCTTTAACCCATTATATCATCCAGAAAAAGCTGTAAAAGCCAGCCCATTATCTTATGTAACACCGGATTGTCCACCAATGCTTTTACAGCATGGTAAAGCAGATTTAATCGTTGATTATCATCAGTCTGTTTATATGTATGAAAGAATCAAACAGGAATGTGGCGAAGGAAGAGCACGTCTTGATTTATTTGACGGAGAACCACATGGATCTCGCAAGATTAAGGACATGAAGAATGTTACAAAGTGTATCGACTTCCTTGATGAAGTATTTTATGACGGTAACAATCCATACCGTAAAGAATTAAAACCTTTAAAGGTTGTAGGAATGGAATAATACCAGAGTCGTACACTTTATTATGAATGAAACTTGACAATTTAATATTGATAAGAAAGAGAGAGTATAATTATGACAGCATTATCTGTAATCGGTCTTTTAGTTGCAGCTGTACTCTTTATCGTAGTTGTATGGAAAGGCCTTGATGTATTTACATCTACTATTTTAGTATCCTTTATCATTATTCTCACAAGTACTATGAACTGGTGGGGATCCTTACAGGCATACACAGCTGGTTACACAGGATTTATCGGAAGTCAGATCTTCGTCCTTGTAATCGGTGCTGTTTTTGGTGAATTAATGGGCGCATCTGGTGCAGCTGAATCTATCGCTAATGTTATTACTGAAAAACTTGGAGTTAAGAACGTAATTCTTTCTATTACTGTAATCACTACTGTATTCGTATACGTAGGTATTTCCGGTTTCGTAGTATTATTCGTTATCGCTCCAATCGCTACTGTTATGATGAAACGTGCTGGATATGCTTACCGTATGATTCCTGGTATCATCTTCATCGGTGCTACTTGCTCCGCTATGTTACCATACGCAATCAACGTAACAAACACAATCCCTGCTTCCATCATTGCAGAACAGATTCCTGGTGAACCTGTATCCTTAGGTTCTGCTCCTGTTCTTGGTATCATCGCATTCGTAGTATCCACATTAATCGGTTACTGCTACATGGTACATGCAGCTAAGAAAACAGCAATCAAAGAAGGAACTGTTGTAGATGATACTAAACCTGTAAAAATCGTTCCTACACGTGATGATCTTCCATCCGTAGGCGTTGCTGCTATTCCTTTCGTAGCTGTAGTAGCAGTTGTATTAGTATTCTCTAATGTAGCAGCAGCGAAAGGTCTCATCAGAGTTGATGATCCTAACGCAATCGCAGTATTCGCTATGTTTATTGGATGTTTATTATTAGTAGTTCTTTGCAATAAACAGCTTAAAGCTCGTGATGGTCTTGTTAAGATCATCGGTAAAGGTGTAAACAATGGTGTTGGTGCTACAGTAATGGCAGCAGCTATCATTGGTTTCTCTACTGTACTTCAGTCCACAGTTGGTTTCGAAGCAATCAAGAACTGGGTATTAGGATTCAACATGAACCCATACATCACAGAATGGATCGGCTTAAATGTATTAGCTGGTATCATGGGATCTGGTACAGCAGCAGTAGGAACATTCTTCAACTTCTTCACTGTATCCTTAGTAAACAAAGGTGCAAGTGCAGCAGCATTACATCGTATCGCTCCAGCAGCTGTAACAGGTATGAACACATTACCAAACGCTGGTGGTATGGTAGCTCAGTTAGACTGGATGGGTATTTCCCTTGCAGAAGGTTACTGGTATGTATTCGTTACATCCGTACTTGCTCCAATCGTTGGCTCCTTAGTAGCAGTAATTGCAGCAATTGTATTATTCTAGAAAACTAATCATTTTAATATCGCAATCCGTCTTTTATTTAAAGACTAATATACACACAATGCGAAGAGAACCCCGAATTTTTTCGGGGTTTTTTTCATGTGGGTCTATACATTAGAATCGATATCGGTTAAAATATTAATTTAAAGCCATAGCTTGTATTGTGGCTATAAATGCAGGCAAAATATAAAACTATAAATGAATTATAAAAGAAAAGAGGATAAGATATGTTTCGTATGAAGAATACAATCGTAGCACTGGCATTATCAGGGGTGTTACTTTTTCAGCCGTTTGGCGTACAGATGACAATGGCTGCAGAAACTGTGGATGAAGTTACGAGTGAAGCAGCCTATGTAGCAGAGAAAGCAGTAGAGGATGCTTCTGAAATTACAGAAGCAACAGAACCAACCGATTTTTCTGTGGCAGAAGAAGCGACAGAGAATGTAACAGAATCTGGTACAGAAGATAAGGATCCATCACAGCCTATCGAAGATGAAGAACCTGAAAAAACAGAAGTTGTTCCACCTCTTGCTGTAACGAATGTAAAAACAGCAGGACAGTCTAATACAAAGGTAAAATTAACATGGACAGCAGCACAGAATGCTTCCTACTATAGTATTTATCGTAAAAAGGGCGATGGGGCATTTGCACTTATTGCAGATAAGGTGACAGAAAATGCTTATACAGATGGTGGCGTTGTCTATGGCAACAGCTATACATACAAAATTGTTTCTTATTATAGTGATGAAACACAGACTTTAGAGGGTGGAAGCATCACAAAAGAATATAAGAATAAGAAAATCGTTTCCCAGAGTGACAGCAAGTATTCTTACAGTGACATGAAGACGGATATCATGGAATTGTGTGAAAAATACGAAGGTATGGTTACTTATAAAGTAATCGGAAAGAGCTGTGATGATCGAAATATCTATGATGTCATTCTTGGAAATCCAAATGCGAAGAAATCCATGCTTGTTATTGGGACTCAGCATGCTAGAGAATATATGGCAACGGTAGTAATTATGAACCAGCTTGAATCTTATCTTCAGGGCTATTATGGCAAGGTGAATGATAAGAGTGTGGCAACTACCTTAGATCATGTATGCATTCATTTTGTTCCAATGTCTAATCCAGATGGTGTAACTATTTCTCAATCCGGTATCTCTAAGATTAACGATAAAACATTACGTGCAAATCTTAAGAAGATGACAAAAGGCAAGAGCACAAAGAAATGGAAAGCCAATGCGCGTGGAGTTGATTTAAACCGTAACTGGGGTTATAAATGGAAAAAACAGGGCAAAAAAGGTGCATCCGGTTATTCAGGACCATCTGTTCACAGTGAGCCTGAGACAAAGGCACTCGTAAATCTTAAGAAGCAGTTAAAAGCGGATGGTACATTAAAGGGAATCGTAAACTATCATACAATGGGTAATATTGTATTTGGCAAATGCAAAAACAGCAGCATTAAGTCCAGAACAACAAGCATGTACAAGCTTGCAAAGAGTCTCACAAAGTATGCTTGTGGTGATACAACTTACGGTGGATCCGGAATCGGAAATTCCAGAGAATACGATATGTATACATTAGGAGTAGCCAGCATCACATTAGAGGTTGGTAAAAAAGCGGCTCCAGGCCCAATTTCTGAATTTAAAACAATCTTTAAGAAGAATAAGAATGTAGTTATTCGAGAAGCAATGCTGCTCGATTAATAGTAAATGAACATAAATTTTGAAAGGAACTTGAATATGAACCAGGCTTACAGCATTAGAAAACAAGAGTTTATTGAAGAGTTAAACGGCACAGGATATATTTTAGAACACAAAAAAACAAAGGCGAAAGTAGTTGTTGTATCCAATGACGACGAAAATAAGGTATTTAACATCGGTTTTCGTACTCCTCCAAAGGATGATACTGGTGTGCCACATATCACAGAGCATTCTGTATTATGCGGATCTAAGAAATTTCCATTGAAGGATCCATTTGTAGAACTCGTAAAGGGCTCCTTAAATACCTTCTTAAATGCCATGACCTATCCGGATAAAACTGTCTATCCGGTTGCCAGTTGCAACGATAAGGATTTCCATAATCTGATGCACGTATATCTTGATGCAGTATTTTATCCAAACATTTATACAAATCATAAGATTTTACAGCAGGAAGGTTGGCATTATGAACTCTACAAGCCAGAAGATGAATTAATCTATAACGGTGTTGTATACAATGAGATGAAAGGGGTATTCTCTTCTCCTGATCAGCAGCTGATGAGAACTATCCAGAAGACTCTCTATCCGGATACTCCATATGGCGTAGAATCCGGTGGAGATCCAATTGCAATCCCTGAACTTACTCAGGAAGCATTTGAAGAATTCCACAGCACTTATTATCATCCATCCAACAGCTATATCTATCTTTACGGTAATATGGATGTGGATGAATATCTTGCATTTATTGATGAAAACTATTTATCTGATTTCGAATATTTAGAAGTGGATTCTGAAATTCCGGAACAGAAAACATTTGAAAAAGTGGTTCGCGTAGAAGATTATTATTCTCTTTCCGAATCCGAAGATGAAAAAGATAATATATACTTATCCTACAGTGTAGTCGTAGGCGATTCCTTAGACCGTAATCTCTATCTGGCGTTCCAGATTTTAGAATATGTATTATTATCCGCTCCTGGTGCTCCGCTTGAAGAAGCACTGATCAAAAAGGGCATTGGTAAAGATATTTCCAGCACCTATGATAATGGAATCAAACAGCCATTCTTCTCTATCATCGCTCAGAATGCGAATGATGACCAGGAAGAAGCATTTGTAAGTACCATCGAAGATACGATTAAGGACATCATTGCAAATGGTATCAGCAAGCGTGCTTTAGAGGCTGCCCTTACTTACTATGAATTTAAATACAAAGAAAGCAACTTTGGACGTTTTCCAAAGGGGCTGATTCATGGTCTTAATATGTTTGACAGCTGGCTTTATGATGATGAAAAGCCATTTGTTCATATTAAAACGAATGATACATTTGAAAACTTAAGAAAGCTTTTACAGGAAGGCTACTTTGAACAGCTCTTACAGACCTATTTCCTTGATAATACACATAAAGCAATCGTTGTTTTAAAACCGAAAAAAGGCTTGAACGAACAGCGTGAAGCAAAGATTAAGGAAGAATTGGCAACATATAAAGCAACTCTTTCTAATGAAGAAATCGAAGCAATCATCACTGCTACAAAAGAATTAAAAGCATATCAGGATGCTCCGACTCCAAAAGAAGATTTAGAGAAGATTCCACTTCTTTCTCTTGAGGATATCAGCAAGGAAGGCAAGAAGCTTTATAATGAAGAAATGGAAATTGCAGGGGCAAAAGCGCTTCATCATAACATCTTTACGAATGGCATTTCTTATATGAAGTTCCATTTTGATTTGAGAAGACTTCCACTTGCTATGATTCCATATGCTTCTTTATTAGTAGACTTTTATAAAGATGTAAATACAAAAAATTATACCTATAATGAACTGGCAAATGAAATCAACATCAATACAGGTGGTGTAGGATG
>JAZUED010000075.1:0-2102 GCA_045640005.1 Candidatus Fimousia sp. | reverse complement strand
AAAGAAATTGCTTTTTTCGGGTCATTGTGGTTTCTCCTTTTAAATGATTATCTACAGAATACCATAATTGAAGCATAATCTGTAAAAATCATGGGTTTTAAAGCAAATATTTTTCGATCGCTTCTGCAACACCGTCATGATCGTTGTCGGCTACAACCACATCACAAAGTGATAATACTTCATCAGTGGAATTGCCCATGGCAATTGGCAGCCCGACTGCTTTTAACATGTCGAGGTCATTACCAGCGTCACCTACAGCAATACATTCTTCTAAAGTGATTCCTAAAATATCGCATAAATGTCCAAGTCCGGTTGATTTGTTGACTCCGCACGGTGAAATCTCTAAGGATTTTTCTTCGGTAAAGGCAAATGCTACCGGATAGTCTTTCATCTGTTCATAAAGCTTTGCGCGAATCTCGGGTGTGGCACAGAAGAAGATGACTTTTTCTAAGCTTCCTGCATGTGCATAATAATAGGAAGGAACGTCAGATACTAAGGTGTGATAACGTTCGTATACATCTCTATAAGTTTCCATGCCGTACTTTTCGATGATTGGCATCTTATCTGCATCCACAACGGTTTTTCCAAAACTGTCATAGTAGAGCATCACATCTTCCGTCTGGCTCATATCAAAAATCTGGTGAGCCTGCTCTAACGTAAGGGAATCAGTGTGAAGTGGTTTTTCATTGATCGCATCATAGACGAGGGCACCATTTTCTAATACATAATATGGAATGCCAGCGATTTCCTTTTCATAGTCGCGAAGTTCATCCACAGAACGACCGGAGGAAATGACCACATATTTGCCACTGCTCACTGCCTTGGCAATCGCTTCGGCTGTCTTTTGGGAAATGGTTTTGTCTGTTTTAAGAAGTGTGCCATCCATATCGATGGCAATTAATTTATAGTTACTCATGTTTTGCGATATCCTTTCTACGGCATTTACCGGTACTTTTTCGAATGATCAGTTCCGGTTCGTATTCTAATCGAACAATATAGTTGTAGCGGGAGCTTCGGGCGCTCTTTTTCATGGCAATTTTTCGGTGAATTAAGTCTACCGCTTCGATTCCTTTTAAATCGGAAGCATGTTCGATGGTCGTTAATGAAATCTGTGCCATGGCAGAAAGTGGAATGTTATCAAATCCGCATACGGAGAAATCTCTAGGAATTTTATAGCCCATGTCGGAGAGCGCACACATGATGCCAAAGGCGGTCAGATCATTGTTGCCGACTAAGGCGGTGGAATCCGTTCCTTTTTTCAATAATTTTATGGTCTGATCGTATCCATTTCGATATTCTGCATTATCTGGAGAATAAAGCTGATAATCTTCCGGGTTTGCATCCATAAGCGTTACCTGTTCGGCGGAAAGTCCATTCTCTTTAAATGCGCTTCGGATCCCTTCAAGACGATCGCTTCGTCCAACCTCGTGTCGATGGATTGGGGAAGTGATGTAGGTTACTTTTCTATGTCCAAGATCAATGAGATGGCTTCCAACTAAAAAGCCAGGCTTGATTCGGTCAAGCTCGATGGCGTCAAATTTGGACTGCATGGATTTTTCACCGATTGAGATGACTGGGATTTTCTCGGACAGAGCATTTGCCTGGTAAACCATAGCCGGAGGATAGAGGTAAATGACTCCGCACAGGTTCATCTCTTTGAATAAATCGAGATAGTAGGATTCGGTATCGGAGTCACGAAGGGTTGGCGCAATGAAAATGGAGTAGCCATATTGCTTCGCACGCTCGGAAATGGAGTGAATAACCATGGCGTAGTAGTTGTTTGCAAAGGTCGGGCATATTACCATAATGGTGTTGCTAAGCTCCTGATTGAGCTTTTTATCAGATTTTCTTTTTTTCTCATAGCCGAGTTCGGCAGCAGCACTTAGGACGCGCTGTTTTGTCTCCTCCGAGAAGGATACATTCTTCTTTCCACTTAAAATCATGGATACAGTGGATTGAGACATTCCGATATAGTCGGCGATCATCTTTGTAGTGATTCTTTTTTTTGTTGACATATAAAACCCCTATTACAAAGTTGTTGTTAGTAAAAAGCAATTATAATAAAAAATAAAAATTAATTTTTTCGAGTGTTTGTATTAATA